>NZ_JBGOOI010000008.1:0-138198 GCF_041439605.1 Vibrio sp. 1F169
CCACAACGGTATGCTAAGAACAAAAATGCCGTTCACTCTTAAGTGAACGGCATTAGACCTAAGGTCGCTCTTTTGCTTTTTGGGGTTATCCGAGCCAATTCATTTAGCTCAGTTCATTTAGCTTAGTTTAGTTCGCTTCGCTCAGTGAAAGCGGTTAGGCGTTGCTTGTGGATCTCGCAACACGCTTTTTCACCCATGTTTCGTTGACGAACAGAGAGAACAAGATAACCGCGCCGCCAATGGCCAATCGAACCAAGTCGACGTCTCTGTTCCAAATCAGGATGTTTACTACAAGGCCAGCTGGAACTAAGGCGTTGTTCATTACAGCCAGTGCACCAGCATTCACCATGCATGCACCTTTATTCCACATAAAGTAACCTAACCCCGAAGCAATCAAGCCAAGGTAAATCAGGATGCCCCATTGAAGCGTGGTTGTTGGCAGCTTCTCAGGGTTACCTAAGAGTATGAAAGCAACCGAAGCGACGCATAACGCACCCAAATAGAAGTAACCAAATACTGTGCGCTGAGGTAACTCTGTCGATTCCTTCTCCATCACTACTTTGTAAGCAACTTGGCCGATAGCAAAGCACAGGTTTGCACCTTGGACTACGAGGAAACCGACTAAAAAGTTTTCGTTGATCCCCGCGAATTTAATGAATACAGCGCCCAATACAGCAATCGCCGCTGTCACTAAATACCACGGAGAGAATTGTCCTTTGAGGAAGTCATAAATAAGCGTGACGTAAATTGGGGTAAAAACGGTAAACAGAAGGACTTCAGGAACGGATAGCAGCAAGAAAGATTGGTAATAGAAGCAGTACATCAGCCCAAGCTGGATACCACCAATCGTCATCAACTTAGCTATCAGCTTACGCGAGATACCTCGAAACTTCAGGAAAGGAAGAAATACAATGCCAGCAAGGGCAACACGCATTAATACAGAGAACCAAGAATCAACCTGACCAGCAAGGTAAACGCCGATCAGGCTAAAAGAGAAGGCCCATAAGAGGGTAACACTAGCTAAATAGCTCATATAAAAACTTCGTTAATAAGATATGAGCTGTATGTTACCTAACCTTAATTCATTAGTCTTCTGAATCTCTTAGAGGCACGACCAGCATATCAACCGGCGAGGCATTGATCAGTTGTCGTGTTGAAGAGAGCAATTTGCTCCAGAAGTCTTGATGGTGCCCACAAACCACTAAATCAACATTGAATTCATTGATGGTGTCACACAGTTCATGACTCAGGTCACCGCTGCCCACTAAGGTGTGGGTAATAGGGTATTGAGCGTGTTCTGCAAAATTTTGTAGCTGAACTCGAGATGCTTCCATCGCGTTGTGCTGGGTTTCTGCCATGTTGATATCAATAAGGCCGGTATAGAGCTCTGCATAATTAATATCGATATGGATAAAAGAGACTTTGGCTTCCAATGGCTTAGCCAATGCTACCGCTTTATCCACAAGTAATTTGCTGTCATCTGATAAATCGACTGCGACCAAAATATGTTTGTAACTCATATCGCTACCTCTTCTATTCATTGCCTAACTAAAGACTAGCACTATGCAATGCCTTTTTTTGCTGAAGTGATCTCATATCCACTGTCTTGCGTAATGTTTGCTCGAAATATTGGTTAACTAATGGCCTGCGAGATATTCATAAAATAGTGATATAGTAGAGAAAACTGAAGATGTAATTAGGAGTCTTAAATGCTATCAAAAACTATGGTAGAGCAACTGAACGATCAAATTAATCTAGAATTTTTCTCATCCAACCTATACTTACAAATGAGTGCTTGGTGTGAAGACAAAGGATTTGAAGGTGCAGCAGAGTTTCTGCGTGTTCATGCAGTAGAAGAAATGGAACACATGCAGCGTCTTTTTACTTACGTAAGTGAGACAGGTGCAATGCCAATTTTAGGTGCGATTGAAGCGCCAAAACATGAATTTGATAGCCTTGGGGCTGTGTTCCGTGAAACTTACGAACATGAGCAAATGATTACTCAAAAGATCAACAAACTGGCTCACGTTGCTTTCAGCACACAAGATTACTCAACCTTTAACTTCCTGCAATGGTACGTTGCAGAGCAACACGAAGAAGAGAAGTTGTTTAAAGGTGTATTGGATAAGCTAGAGCTTGTTGGTGAAGACGGTAAAGCATTGTTCTTTATTGATAAAGACTTAGCGCAATTGGCAAAAGATGGTTCATCTTCAATTATGGAAGCTCCTGCCGTATAGGTAGTACGAGAAAGACACTGATTATCTTTTTCTTTTGAGTTTTCTTATGAAGATGTAAGGAGGAAAGGATGATCAGCGGCGACACTATTCTATTTGCACTAATGGTTGTGACTTGTGTGAACTGGGCGCGTTACTTTACTGCGCTAAGAACACTCATTTATATTATGCGAGAAGCACACCCTCTACTATATCAACAAGTAGATGGAGGTGGTTTCTTCACAACTCATGGCAATATGACCAAACAGGTTCGCCTGTTTAGTTACATCAAAAGCAAAGAGTATCACCACCATCACGACGAAGTTTTTACGTCGAAGTGCGATCGTGTAAGGCAGTTATTCATACTCTCTTCTGCTCTGTTAGGTGTAACGTTGCTGTCTTCTTTCATCGTCTAAGTCATTTAGTACGATTGAAGTAGAGCTTAGATTTTTGGTGTAAAGCTTCGGTTGTTGGTTCGCCAAGCCAAACAGTGGCTTGCTGCTGTCTGCAAATCGTACAATTGAACATCAATTGCAAAGTTTAAAATTGCCGCTAAAGTAGCGAGCAATTAGTAAGGATGTGCTGTTTATGCACATCCTTTTTTATTGATGGCATTTCGAGAACAGGGCGTACTCGGGCTGCACAAGTGAAGAAAAGCAGAACCACATGAGTGAAAAATTTGATGTAATCGTAATTGGTGCGGGCGCCGCGGGCTTAATGTGCGCTGCGGAAGCGGGCAAACGCGGCCGACGAGTGCTGGTGGTTGATCATGCAAAGAAACCGGGCAGAAAAATTTTAATCTCAGGTGGCGGTCGTTGTAACTTTACTAACTATGATGTTTCAGCCAACAATTTCCTGTGTAACAACCCTCACTTCGTGAAGTCAGCTTTATCTCAATACACCAACTGGGATTTTATCTCGATGGTGAGCAAGTACGGCATTGAGTTCGAAGAGCGCGATCACGGTCAGTTGTTCTGTGTGAATGACCACACAGCAAAAGACATCGTGAGCATGCTGCTTGACGAGTGTAAGCAAGCGAAAGTCGAACAACGCTACCGTTGTGATGTTCACTCCATCGAAAAAACAGACGCTGGCTTCAAGATGCACCTCAATACCGACGAAGTTGAGTGTGACTCACTCGTTGTAGCGACAGGCGGTTTGTCTATGCCCAAGCTAGGCGCAACGCCATTTGGCTATAAGATTGCAGAGCAGTTTGGTTTGTCTGTAATGCCAACTACCGCAGGTTTAGTGCCATTCACTCTGCATAAAGAAGACAAAGAAGCTTTCGCTGAGCTTTCTGGTATCGCAATTCCTGCTGAGATCACAGCGCAAGACGGCACTTTATTTAAAGAAGCGTTGCTGTTTACGCACCGCGGCTTATCTGGTCCTTCGGTACTGCAAATCTCTTCATTCTGGAAAGCGGGTCAATCGGTTTCTATTAACCTAGTACCTGAAGTAGACGTTGCCGAGTTGCTTGAGAATTCTCGCGAGAAACACCCAAATCAGAGTTTGAAAAATACCTTGGCGAAAGCACTACCAAAGCGTTTTGTGGAAGTGCTGATTGATCGTAAAGAGCTTGAAGACAAGCCGCTTAAACAGTTCAATGAAAAGCAGCTTAGTGGCATCGTTGAGCACCTAGAGAACTGGAAAATTGCACCAAATGGCACTGAAGGTTATCGAACTGCCGAAGTGACTCTAGGCGGAGTGGATACTGATCACCTATCTTCGAAAACCATGGAGTGTAAGAGTGTGTCTGGCCTCTATTTCATTGGTGAAGTCATGGACGTAACAGGTTGGTTAGGTGGCTACAACTTCCAATGGTGTTGGAGCTCTGGCTTTGCAGCAGGCCAGTGGGTTTAAGAGTGACAAACAACAGGTTTGTCTCTTAATAGTGATTGCCACTAGTCATCCCTCGACAGTAATTATTTTGCATTCTTACATTTAGCTTCTTTGGTGGTTAAATTTCAACTTTCAAACCAAAACTCAATTTGTAATCGTCTTTATCGGGCTCTGAGTTGTCAGAGCCTAGTTTGGATAATATATATGCTTCAAGGTTAATTTAACTTTCAAATCTAGACCCGCAATAACTTCCTATCTAACGCTATGTAAAAACGGGGGGGGGATGATGATCTGACCTAGTTTGTCCAAGAAAAAAAGTGCTAAGGGCAAACCCTTGAGCACTTAAAAATCATACGTTTTGCCATACCGTAGATCGGTTGTGGTGACCTTGTTGACTGAACATCAAGCCCCAAATCCTACTACTTGTCAGCCATTTGAAGAGCGAGGCTTATCGGAAGACACTCTCTAGGCCACCGAATAGTTCTCCCAACATCGCTGACGCTACGGCATCTGAGAGTTGGCTCTGAGCTTTGTTACTCAGCAGGTGATTTGCATCCGGTCTCAAGAAGCCATCCTCATAGACAAACGTGCGTACCTCATCTTTAATGACCGATTCAATCTTAATATTGAACTGGTCCTTTTCAGTTAGAGTGACTCGTGCCGAGACAATACAACGGTAGATCTCACCACTCTTGCTTGCCTCACAATCACTGATATCGTAATCATCCACATCCACAGCAAAACCCATTTCAATGAATTCAACGCTTGCCGCGTCAATCACATCACTTTCACTCGGCCCCTCGCTACTGGCCATAATAAGAACCAACACGAGAGCAACTGAAAGCGTTAATACCAATTTCACTTTCATTGGAGATTTCGTTTTTAAAGCGTTAGCTTGCTCACCCACTTGCTCGGTCAGTTTATCAACATCAACATCTTCAATCTGACTCTTCACTTTCTGACCCAAAGCTTGGACTTTTTCGCGATCCAGATGTGAGGCGGCTTTTTCGCCTAAGCTACGGACTTTATCGGTATTCACAGCCCCCATCGCTTGCTGAATATCAACACGCGAACTGGCTTCTTTAATTTCATTAAGCGTAGGCAGAGCTTCAGTTCGAACTCGATACTTGTAACCCACCAGAGCCAGAATATTCAGCAGTAGTGCTGGAATCGCCAATAGCGAACCCCATCCGAGAAATACCATGAAACCCTTGGACTTTTTAAAATACGAATGACTGCTATGACGCTCCAGATACTCCAAGTGTCTAACAAAATCCTGACCCGCGTGATCAATGATATTGAAACCGAAAAATAAGTCGGCGAAGATCATTGCCGGAGCCGCTAGAAGACCAGCGATCAAGGCGGTTCGATACCAACGCTTTGGACTGCCTACCAACATCATCATTGATGCCGGTAGCATGAACAGAATAAACAGCCACGCTGGGAAGGCGTCAGTCATCGTGAAAGTAGCATCAAGATCGGAGACCACCGGCAACAGATATACTACCGCATAACACAGTGGGAACAGTGCATACAGCGCGTTCACGGGACTAAGAAAACCAAAAGCAGAACGTTTACTTTCAATTAGTTCAGGCACACTAAACCTCATTAATTACAGATAAAAACTGGATGCGATGCGTTTTTTCAGAGACTGCACATCTTGTGCTCCTTGGAAAGATCGTGAATCCATCGCCACTCGCCCCTCACCACTGAATGCAGAGCGCTCCCAGATGAAAATATCACGGAGTTCTGCGCCTTTATTGGGAACCACCAGCAACAAATGCACATCTTTCTCTTCAACACCTGATGGCAGATCGAATCCATTACTTCCCATCTTGACTTTGTGAGCCACAGCGTCAAATGCCTTCATAGAGGCCATCACATAGGCATCGTCATTACGCTCATCAAATTTATAGAAGTTATCTAGAAGGCCGTTATTCAATCGAACGTCTGGCACTTCGCTACGCATTTTTCTTGAAGTTTTATAGCGATTAAACGATCTTGATGCCTCATTAATCGTTCTGTCTTCATTGAATAATTCATCACCCAATTTGTCTATTTTCTTCTGAGCGTGCCACAGGTCGCTTTCTAGCTGACTTTGGCTTGTTGCGTACTTGTTTTCAGCGATGATGGTTTTATTCTTCAGCGCCGTTTCGGTTTCGGCAATTTGATTCCAGGCATGGCCCAGCTTGACGTAATTATCGAAGTTACGCTGCAGGCCTTTCTTAGCGATCGCATCAACGTTCATGCCATCCGCTTCAGAAAAACTCACACTTGAAACGGAATAATAAAATCGCTTAGCACAGATTTTTTCGCCGGTACTCGCCACAAGCAACGTCCCACGAAAATCGGCCTTATCCTTGTACTTAGGCATGCAAGTATGTCCTGCGCGGTAACCTCGGACATTCTGAAACGTCACACGATGCCCGTGAGAGCTAACTTTTAAAGGAAGTTCATTCTCTATGATGTAGCTATCTATTTGCGCGTTGGTTTCATTGTTGATCTTATCAATCGCGGCCTTCACGGTTTTCTCTTGCTCTTCTAGGACTATTAACCGGTCGCGTTCAGCCTTAATGAACGCTTCAAATTCTGTTTTTTTAGCTAGAGACGCATCTATCTCAGCAAAGATTGGCGTAGCCTTTTCAGTGATCAGGGTCCGCGCAAGCTCGCTACGCTTTGCATCAACCTGTCGAACTTGCTGAACATTGACTTTTAATTGGCTAAGCTGGCTCTTCAATACAGAAACATCGACCCCTTCAATTGCATCCAATTCTTCGATATAAGCATCGATGTCTGTTAATGCCGTTTCCGACTCCGCCAAGCCTTTATCTCGTACCTTTGAGTTGATTGCAGAGACGGTGTTGGCGACCTCTTGACGGTAGTCAGAATCTAAGTAAGTGCCTTTCACTTTACTGGGCTCAAGGATAAAGGCGTGGTGATCGGAAAAATCAGGGACGTCTCGATGTGAGGTGATTTCCACATCGTAGCCGCAGCCACTAAGAAGCAAGGACAACACCGTTGTCGGTACTATCGTTCGTTTAAGTTTCATTATTGTGCTCAAAAGATTTAGAGAATAAGGTGCGGGGAATACTAGAGGGCAACAGGGAGCACAAATACGGATAAACTCTGATTTTTAGCGACAAGAACACTGAATGATACTTTTTTAACCAACTAGTTAGATAAAACTCAGTAAAAACACTCAATTACATTCTAAATCATTGCGTACCAAGATGGATTGAATATTATCGTCGCCATTATCCTCGATCAAATGATAAGACATGGATGCAGACACTAACTTGCTTGCGGAGCAAGTCATAAAGCTTTCGCAAGCTACGCCTGATAACTATCTAAACACCATGAGCTCGCTCGCTCAACAAGTGTTAATGACTTATCAATTCGACAGACTCAGCTTAATTCCCCGTTCATCACTACTATTGAGCCGCGGCGAGTTCTATTCCGCCAGCCTAGACAAAGCTTGGCATTTTCAATTCGAGAAATACCATTTACAATTGTACAAACGCTACACTCAATTACTGGACAACGTGAAGCTATATCGAGCGTTTAACAGTTTCGATTTAATGCAAACGACTCACCCCGCTCTTGAGCAATTGAGAGTTCAAGGCGTCAGGTACCACGTAATGATCCCCATTAGCAGCGAGGGGCAGATATGGGGAGCAATCACCTTATCGAGTTTTACACTGATTAATCGTGACCTTGAAACCGACCAAATCGCCAGACAACTGCAGGCACTCGGTAACCTATGGCTTTGCTTCTGGAAGCAAATACCCATCTCACAAGCCTATTCACTCGGTAAGCAGGCGCAGCTACATTCGATTGAAGAGAAAATAATAGCCTTACCGAAAAGGCAACGTGAAGTGCTGACTTTGCTAAATCAAGGCCTCACAATGAGAGAGTGTGCGGCGCAGTTGTTCATTAGCCCCAGAACTGTGGAGTCTCACAAGTATAGGATTCTTAAAGCGTTTGACGTTCGGAATCAAGCCGAACTACAGAGACTGACTAACGTCTCAACCACTCAAAAAGCTTTTTTGAGAGCGAATAATCAAAATATCTAGACACTAGTGGATCATAAAAGTGAATAAAGTAAGTTAATCAAACACGATGATTTATCGGTGTAATTTCTGGATCAATATTCTCGAATATCCCGTTTGTATATGAGAGATCGAACTTTCTGATGGCTATGATACGTCTAAAATATCGAAGCCCAATCGTAAACGTATCGCATTGGCAATGGATACACTGGCGGCATTACCAGTGGAAGAACGAGATCAAATGTACTCGTATATTCATAGTTACTGTGAGCAGAAGTTAACGTTCGATAAAGAAAACAGTAAGTTTGAAATCAACTCAGACGATGAGCTGAAATATTTGTTCTACGGTATTGAACAGCGTTTCTACACTACACCTTTAGGGCATGAAAAGCGTTTGGCTAATTCAGTCCAACCAATGTAATACACTAGCTGAATAGCTATGCATTGTTATTTGATGTTCTCGGGTTCTTAGCAAAGCCCATGACATCTCCCCAATGCGGTTCAAAAATGTGGGTATAACCATTGTTGAATTGCTAATTTGGTTTTTACATCAGTTCGGTTTCTTGAGAACTTACAGCGCTGCAAGTTAAGTTTGAAGTATAAAATACAGAATTGATAAATTGTATTTTGACAACTTATGGACTGTGTTAGGAAAACAGCGGAAGTGACCCTAGGCGGTGTAGATACCAATCATCTATCTTCAAAAACCATGGAATGTAAGGACATCAAAGGCTTGTACTTCATTGGCGAAGTAATGGACATAACAGGTTGGTTAGGTGGCTACAACTTCCAATGGTGTTGGAGCTCTGGCTTTGCAGCAGGCCAGTGGGTTTAAGCTTTGAGCTTATCCATTAGATTTTAAATTACATAAAAATGGCGAGTCATATGACTCGCCATTTTTGTATCTATAAGCGGTAATCCAGCTCTAGATTCGAATTTATCGATAGCTTTTCGTGCTCAATCGAGTCTTTTAGCTCTTATTTACGTAGGGTTTTTCTTTGAAAACTTGATCTGTTGAATCACCAAACCAGCAATGATTAGCAGTAAGCCAAACAGTGTCGCTGGGTGAATCTCTTCGCCAATGATGGTTGAAAGTAGCATTAGCGAAATAAACGGTGAGGCAAAAATTAGGTTGCTGATACGTGCCGTATTGTTGGTTAGCTTGAGTGCTGATAGCCACAAGACAAAGGTAATGCCCATCTCGAACAGGCCAACATAAGTCACAGCCATCCAACCTTTCGCTGTGATTTGGCTAAAATTCTCGCCTTCGTAAATGGTTAAACCAATTGCGAATGGCAATGCCACTAAGAACCCAAGCAGTACACCCACCACAGGGTCAGCCTTGTTTTTGGTATTGAGAATCCAGTAGCCTGCCCAAAGCAATGTTGAAAGCAGCGCCAGTGCCACACCGAGTGGGCTATCGAACTGCATGCCTAATACATCACCTTTGGTGGCAATGACTACCACACCCGCATAGCTGAAGGTACACGCAATCCAATCTTGTTTACGAATCTTTTGCCCCAGAAAAACCGCAGCCATTAAGGTTAGCGTGATCGCCCAACTGTAGTTGATGGCTTGAGCTTGAGATGCAGGCAGTAGGTCGTAGGCTTTGAATAGAATCAGGTAATAGGCCAGTGGGTTAACCAAACCGAGCAGTAAGTAATACCAAGGGTTTGAAAGAAACGTGGTACTCAGCTGAGAAAGCTTACCTTGAAACGCGCAAACCGCGATTAGCGCAATCGACGACACAATGCTGGCGATGGTCAGCATTTGAATCGGTGAAAACTCAGCAAGGGTCAGCTTAAAAGCAGTAGCGACTGTTGACCACAGTAATACCGCAGCAAGGCCAAAGCCCAAGGCACGACGTTCGTTCATAGCAACTCATTTTAATTTGATGGGGTAGAATAGGGAGCGCTTAGTCTATCTGTCGAATTTTAATACGGCAAACTGGACATTTATCCAGTATCAAAATACCATTTAATGAGTTATTTCCAATTAGGCTAAATCATTATCATGCAATGGATTATCGAACATCAGGCAACGCTTATCGCTGCAATTTCTGGCGCGCTCGTCAGCGGCGGTGTCGTGGGTTGGTGGATCAAACAGAAGTTCTCTTTTCAGCAGCGACTTCTTGAACAGCAACTAGAGTCCGACCGTTTGCTGCATGAGTCTCAACAATCTCAGCTCAAATCCTCACTCGCAGAGGCGCAACAAGAGCTTGATGAGTTAGATGATGATCGAGATAAAGCGGCATTTGAACTTAAGCAGGCACATGGCAAGGTGATGGCTGCGATGGAGAAGCTGCGCTATTTTGAAGCCGTGAAGCAAGAACGTCAGCAGTATGCCGATGATATCAATGTTCTTAAGGAGCATAAGTCTGAGTTGGAGGCAGAGCTTCGCGAGCAAGAAGCTAGGCACGACCAAGAAAACCTCGCTAACAGTGAAAAACTGCAGCTGTTAGAGCAGGCAGAGTCCCGATTGAAGCAGCAGTTCGAACTGTTAGCGAATCAACTGTTTGAGAGCAAAACCGCCAAGGTCGATCAGCAGAACAAGCAGAGTCTTGAAGGTTTGTTATCACCGTTGAGAGAGCAGTTAGAGGGTTTTAAGAAGCAGGTTAATGACAGCTTCAGTCAAGAAGCCAAAGAGCGTCACACCTTGGTACACGAACTGAAGAACCTACAACGTCTCAATGAGAGCATGACGCGTGAAGCGGTTAACCTGACTCAAGCACTAAAGGGCGATAACAAACAACAAGGTAACTGGGGTGAAGTGGTACTGGCTCGCGTGCTTGCTGAATCAGGGCTGCGCGAAGGTCACGAATACCAAACGCAAGTGAACCTACAGAACGATGCAGGTAAGCGCTATCAGCCGGATGTGATTGTCCATTTGCCACAAGATAAGCAAGTAGTGGTGGATTCTAAAATGGCATTGGTCGCGTTTGAGCGTTACTTCAATGCCGAAACCGATCAACAGCGTGATGCCGCATTGCGTGATCATTTGGCTTCATTGCGAGCGCATATTAAAGGCTTGAGCCAGAAAGATTATCATCAGCTCAAAGGCATACAGAGCCTGGATTACGTGTTGATGTTTATCCCGGTTGAGCCAGCATTCCAAGTGGCGATTCAGGCTGATCCTAGCTTGGTGAAAGATGCGATGGAGCAAAACATCATCTTGGTCAGCCCAACCACCCTGCTGGTGGCACTGCGTACCATTGATAATCTTTGGCGCAACGACAGACAGAACCAAAATGCACAAGTTATCGCGGAACGTGCGAGCAAGCTTTACGACAAGCTGCGCCTGTTTGTTGATGATATGGAAGGCCTTGGCAGCTCACTTGATAGAGCCAACCAAAGTTATCAAGGGGCGATGAATAAGCTAGTGACAGGGCGAGGCAACGTGATTCGTCAGGCCGAAAGCTTCAAGCAATTGGGTGTTGAAGTGAAGAAACCGATCTCGATTGGTTTGGCTGAAATGGCGCAAAATGAGGCTTTTTCAGAAAATGCCTCCTTAGTAGAAAGACAACCTGCTGAGGATAAAGTAAACTAATCGGCCGCAGCGCCTCTAAAGAGAGAGTGTACTGTCGATGAGAACTTACCATGGTAGATAACAGCATTATGGACACAAGCGTGCAGACAAATTCAGCAGTAGAGTCAGAAACCACACACTTTGGTTTCGAAACAGTCGCGAAAGACCAAAAAGTCGCGAAAGTAGCAGAGGTATTTCACTCTGTAGCCGCTAAATACGACATCATGAATGACTTAATGTCGGGTGGTGTTCACCGCTTGTGGAAGCGATTCACGATTGATTGCAGTGGCGTGCGCCCTGGTCAACGTATCCTCGATCTTGGTGGTGGTACTGGTGACCTTACTGCGAAATTCTCGCGCATCGTTGGTGAAAAAGGCCACGTGGTTCTTGCTGATATCAACAACTCAATGCTGAATGTTGGCCGCGATAAACTGCGTGATAGCGGTATTGTTGGCAACGTACATTATGTTCAAGCAAACGCTGAAGAACTGCCTTTCCCAGACAACTACTTCGATTGCATTACCATCAGCTTCTGTCTGCGTAACGTAACCGATAAAGACCAAGCACTGCGTTCAATGTACCGCGTACTTAAGCCGGGCGGTCGTCTGTTGGTTCTTGAGTTTTCTAAGCCAGTGCTTGAGCCACTATCAAAGGTTTACGATGCATACTCTTTCCACCTATTGCCAAAAATGGGTGAGCTGATTGCTAACGATGCAGACAGTTATCGTTACCTTGCAGAATCAATCCGCATGCACCCTAACCAAGAAACCTTGGAAGGCATGATGCAAGAAGCGGGTTTTGAAAATACTAAATACTTCAACCTAACGGGCGGCATTGTTGCGCTGCACCGCGGTTACAAGTTCTAGTCGAACTTGGTAGCAGGCTCGTTGAGTGTGCTAAAAAATAAGAATAAAGATACAACGGATAGGTTAACGCTTATCCGTTTTCAAAGGTAAGGACAGTCATGCCATTTGATCCATTGGTCACCGCGGTTATTGAAACCTCTTTAAATACTTTCGTGAACGATGATCCAGCTTTGGTTCGTCGTTTGTCTCGTTTAAAGGGGCAGATCATTCAAGTTAATTTGAAAGAGCTGAACAAAACTCTCACTTTCGTTTTTAGCCAACAAATCGATGTGTTGTCTGACTACGAAGGACAACCTGATTGCTACCTATCTTTGAACCTCTCGGTACTGCCAGAACTGCGTGAGCAATCGAACATCACCAAACTGATCAAGCAAGATAAGCTGATCTTAGAGGGTGATATTAAACTGGCTCAGAAATTTGCTCAGCTAATGACAGACTGCAAGCCTGACTTGGAAGAGTGGCTATCGCGCGTGACGGGCGACGTGGTTGCTCATACCTTGGTACAAGGCGTTAAGAATGTCGGTGGCCTTGTGGCTAAGCAAGCCACTAAGCATCAAAACCATCTCGCTCAGGTATTAACTGAAGAGTGGAAGATTGCACCAGCGCCATTAGAAGTGGCGCATTTTTGCGATCAGGTTGATGACGTAAAAAGCTCAGCTGCACGTCTTGAAGCTAAATTGAACGCTCTGTTGGAGAAAGCATGACCCCAACAGAACTGAAACGTCTTTATCATATTATCAAGGTACAGTTGGAATACGGCCTTGATGAATTGATGCCTGAGCACCAGTTGACCAAAGCCCCTTTGTTGGCGAGGAAGTCACTGTTTTGGCTAAAGAATAAGCATCAAGATAAAGAATTAGGCCACCGCTTGCGTTTAGCGTTACAAGAGTTAGGGCCTGTTTGGATTAAGTTTGGTCAGATGATGTCAACGCGTCGCGACCTATTTCCTCCTCATATCGCTGATCAGCTGGCGCTATTGCAAGACCAAGTGGCGCCATTTGATGGTCAATTGGCTAAACGAGATATGGAAAAAGCCCTCGGTGGTAGCCTAGATAACTGGTTTACCGATTTTGATATCGAGCCACTGGCTTCAGCTTCTATCGCTCAGGTGCATACTGCGAAGCTTAAAGAGAGCGGTCGTGAGATTGTTCTGAAGGTAATTCGCCCTGATATTCGCCCGGTGATTGATGCAGATCTAAAACTGATGCACCGAATGGCGCGTATAGTCGCTAAGTCGCTTCCTGAAGCACGTCGTTTGAAACCTGTTGAGGTGGTTCACGAGTACGAAAAAACGTTACTGGATGAACTAGACCTGCGCCGCGAGGCGGCCAATGCGATTCAACTGCGACGTAACTTTGAAGGCAGCGAAGAGCTGTATGTTCCAGAGGTTATCCCTGATTTAAGCAGTGAAACCTTGATGGTGTCAGAGCGAATCTATGGCATTCAAGTTTCAGATATTGAAACCCTGAACGCCAACGGCACTAACATGAAATTGCTGGCTGAACGCGGTGTGACGGTATTCTTCACTCAAGTGTTCCGCGACAGCTTTTTCCATGCAGACATGCACCCAGGTAACGTATTTGTTAACCCTGAAAATCCAGATAACCCGCAGTGGATTGGCTTGGATTGTGGCATTGTTGGCACGCTCAACAGCGAAGATAAGCGTTATTTAGCCGAAAACCTACTGGCTTTCTTTAACCGAGATTACCGTAAGGTCGCAGAGCTTCACGTGGATTCGGGTTGGGTGCCACATGACACCAACGTCAACGATTTCGAATTCGCGATTCGTATGGTGTGTGAGCCGATTTTTGCAAAACCACTTGGCGAGATCTCATTTGGCCATGTGTTGCTAAACTTATTTAATACAGCAAGACGTTTCAACATGGAGGTTCAACCTCAGTTGGTGCTTCTTCAGAAGACCTTGTTGTATGTGGAAGGCCTAGGCCGCCAGTTGTATCCGCAACTTGATTTGTGGGCAACGGCTAAGCCTTTCCTTGAAACCTGGATGATGAATCAGGTGGGGCCACAAGCTGTGATTAACGCAGTAAAAGAGCGTGCGCCATTCTGGGCAGAAAAACTGCCAGAGCTGCCAGAGCTACTTTATGACAGCTTGCGTCAGGGTAAAGCCATGAACCACAGAATGGATCAGCTTTATCAAGGCTATAGAGATAGTAAGCGTCAGCAAGCAACTGGAAAGTTTTTGTTTGGCGTTGGAGCAACTTTAGTCGTATGCTCCGCAATATTAGTTTCAAGCCCTTATGAGCAGCTATCTATGGGCTGTGGCATCGCAGGTGTCACATTTTGGCTGCTAAGTTGGCGAGCTTACCGTCGTTAGACAGTAGACTTCCTTAATATTTTTTATGTGTAGACAGACCCGAGGACAATGACAATGGGTGGTATCAGTATTTGGCAACTTCTAATCATTGCTGTAATTGTAATTTTGCTATTCGGAACAAAGAAACTGCGCGGTATGGGTGGTGACTTAGGTTCAGCGGTTAAAGGCTTCAAAAAAGCAATGAGCGATGAAGATAAGCCTGCAGATAAGAAAGATGCAGACTTTGAACCAAAGAATATTGAACAGCAGAAGAAAGAAGCTAGCGCTGAAACAACTGCTGAAACAAAGAAAGACAAAGAGCAGGCGTAAATCGTGTTTGATATCGGTTTTTGGGAACTGGTATTAATATCTGTCGTTGGGTTAGTGGTTTTAGGGCCTGAGCGTTTGCCCGTTGCAATTCGTAGTATTTCCAAGTTTGTTGGACAAGCGAAAAGCATGGCAAACAGTGTGAAAGATGAACTTTCTCACGAGCTTAAGGTGCAAGAGCTGCAAGAAAACCTACGCAAGGCGGAAAAAATGGGTATGGAAGATTTATCTCCAGACCTAAAAGCATCAGTTGATGAACTTAAGCAGGCCGCTGCTCAAGTTCAACGCCCGTATGCCAAGCCTGAGTCTGATAAGCCGAGTGAGACTGAACCTAGTGTCACGGAAACTGTGGAATCTGAAACCATTCAGGTCAACAGTGAAGCTTCAGCACCGTCAGATAAGAAAGCCGAATAGTCTCGCAAGGAGGAGTTGCCAGATACTTATGTAGTTATTTAAGTAGACAGCTATTTAAGTAAATAACTATTCAAGTGGATACCAATTCAACTGGATAGATACACGCGGCTCCTTTTCGATCTTCCTGTTTAAGAGGTTTGACATGTCTTCGACTGAGCAGACACAGCCTTTAATTAGCCATCTTCTAGAACTGCGTAATCGCCTATTGCGCGCGATTGTTGCTGTTCTGGTGGTGTTTGTTGGGCTAATTTATTTCGCTAATGATATTTATGAGTTCGTCTCTGCACCTTTGGTAGATCGCTTACCTGAAGGCGCGACGATGATCGCAACTGATGTAGCGTCACCATTTTTCACACCCTTAAAACTGACCTTGATCGCGTCTATATTCCTCGCGGTTCCGTTTATTTTGTATCAGGTGTGGGCTTTTGTCGCTCCGGGCTTATATAAGCATGAGAAGCGCTTGATCATGCCGTTATTGGCTTCAAGCTCATTGCTGTTTTACTGTGGTGTGGCGTTCGCTTACTTCATTGTATTCCCGTTGGTATTTGGCTTTTTTACCGCCATATCATTAGGGGGAGTAGAGTTCGCAACAGACATATCAAGTTATCTCGATTTTGTACTCGCGCTGTTCTTTGCTTTTGGTATTGCCTTTGAAGTACCAGTAGCGATTATCTTGTTATGTTGGACGGGGGCGACAACGCCTAAGGCTCTGTCTGAAAAGCGTCCGTACATTGTTGTCGGTGCTTTTATCGTCGGTATGATGCTGACACCTCCCGATATGATCTCGCAGACACTGTTGGCGATTCCAATGTGTATTCTGTTTGAGATTGGTCTGTTCTTCGCGCGTTTCTATGTGCGTAAGCCAGATGCGGATGAAGAGGAAGAAGCTGAGTCTTGATTCTGCTGTAAGAGTATAATTGCTAGAGTCCTTCAGCAAAAATCGACACAATAAAAAAGCGGCCTAGGGCCGCTTTTTTATTGTGTCGATTTTATCGAACCTTTAACTGATAGCCACAGTTCTGACATATATAGAGCTCTTTGATACCCCACATCTTATGCCATAGAGTTCGATGTTGACGTTGTAAGTGAATAGTGTGATTACACATAATCATCTCAATTTGACTTTTATTTATTATAATCGTCAATATTAAACAATATACCTATGCATTTCAATGAATAACTCTAAAGTATTATGTGAAGTAAGGTCTTATATATTAAAGAGGGTGCTAGCATTTTTTGAAGTTGTGGTGTCGACCTCTTCAAGGCTAATCCCGCGCAATTCAGCGATGCGCTTTGCTACTAATTCTGTGTATGCGGGTTCATTGCGTTTACCGCGATTTGGTGTTGGTGCTAAATAAGGGCAATCTGTCTCTAGAATGACGTAATTCATATCGAGATGCGGGATCACCTTGTCCATTCCTGAATTCTTGAAGGTCGATACACCACCTAATCCGAGGTGGAACCCGAGCTCGTTGATCGCTTGAGCTTCTTCTAAGCTGCTACCAAAACAGTGGAACACACCACGTAAGCTGCCATCTTGCTCTTTACGAAGCAGGGCAAGTGTCTCTTCAATGGAATCACGCGTGTGGATCACGACAGGTAGGTCTAGATCTTTTGCCCACTGCAGTTGAGTCACGAAAGCCATCTCTTGTTCAGCCTTGAAGGTTTTATCCCAGTACAAGTCGATACCAATCTCACCCACGGCGATAAAATCATGTTTATCAAACCAAGCTCGAATGGTTTTGAGGGTTTGCTCGATATTCGCATCCACATAACAAGGGTGTAAGCCCATCATTGAACGACACACATCAGGAAACTGAGCTTCCGTCGCTAACATGGGCTCGATAGATTCTAAATCGATGTTCGGCAATAGAATGGTATCAATACCTTGAGCCAGTGCGCGTTGCACGACTTGTTCACGGTCTTCATCGAATTCGCTCGCGTAAATATGAGCATGGGTGTCGATCATTATTTTGTCCTGAAAGCAGTCTTTACTGAGTTGTCATGAGTATACGGCAGTGTGAGGAGAAGGTCATTTTTTGCCATTTATCCCTGTTTTTGAGTGGGTTTTATATTTTACTGCTAGCGTCCTGAGCCATCAGTGATATGCTTTTGCCTGTATTTAGCACTTTTCATATCTAAGCATTTCGGTGCTTAGACTAGGCAAGGAGAATCTAGTGTCTGTTTCAATTCAAGGTCAATTCCCAGGTCGCCGTATGCGCCGTATGCGTAAACACGACTTTAGCCGTCGCCTAATGGCAGAAAATCAATTGTCTGTGGATGACCTCATCTACCCAATGTTTATCCTGATGGGTAAAGACCGCCGCGAGCCTGTCGAGTCAATGCCGGGTGTTGAACGCTTGTCGATCGATCTGATGCTTGAAGAAGCGGATTACCTGTCAAAATTGGGTGTTCCGGCGATTGCTCTGTTTCCGGTCGTGAACCAAGATGCTAAAAGTTTATGCGCGGCTGAAGCTCATAATTCAGAAGGTTTAGTGCAGCGTGCGGTACGTTCATTAAAAGAGCACGTGCCAAATATGGGTGTGATTACTGATGTTGCACTGGACCCATTTACTACTCACGGCCAGGACGGCATCATCGATGAAGATGGTTACGTGATGAATGATGAAACGACTGAAGTGTTGATTCAGCAGGCGTTATCGCATGCTGAAGCCGGTGCAGATGTGGTTGCTCCGTCGGATATGATGGATGGTCGTATTGGTAAGATCCGCGAAGCGTTAGAGGAAGCGGGTTATATTCATACTCAGATTATGGCGTACTCTGCGAAATACGCATCGTGTTATTACGGCCCATTTCGTGATGCAGTCGGCAGTGCTTCGAACCTGAAAGGTGGTAATAAGAAGAACTACCAGATGGATCCTGCCAACAGCGATGAAGCGATTCACGAAGTGGCAATGGATCTTAATGAAGGTGCGGATATGGTGATGGTTAAGCCAGGCATGCCTTACTTAGACATCGTGCGTCGTGTGAAACATGAACTTCAAGCACCAACGTATGCTTATCAAGTGTCTGGTGAGTATGCGATGCACAAAGCAGCAATTCAAAACGGTTGGCTGAAAGAACGCGACACCGTTATGGAATCACTGCTGTGCTTTAAGCGTGCTGGTGCTGATGGCATTCTGACTTACTTCGCTAAAGATGTTGCAGAGTGGCTTGCTGAAGACAATGCACAAGCAGCCAAGCACTTAAAAGAAAAGTAACAACTTAACGTTAACTTAAGTGATATTCAGTAAAAGGGTTGGCCATTGTGTCAGCCCTTTCGCTTATGAGGATGGAAGAAGATGTCAGTCATAGTACGTGAAGGTTCACTGGGAGAGGTTGTGTCTGTTGTCGAGCAGATCTCTGAATTTGCTAGAAAAGAGAGTGTCGCTTCACTGGCAGCTCGGCTTGAAGGGAAAAAGAGCCTGATCTTAGTGGCTGAAGAGGCGAACGTGTTACTCGGCTTTAAAATTGGTTATGAGCTTAACTCAAATACTTTCTATAGTTGGTTTGGTGGTGTGTCACCGCTTGCAAGAAATAAGGGGGTCGCACAGGCTCAATTAGATGTTCAGGAGCAGTGGGCACAAGAGCGGGGTTATGAGCAGCTGAAAGTAAAATCTCGTAACCAGTTTCCTGCGATGCTGTGTTTACTATTGAAAAATGGATATCGAATTGAAAAATTGGAAGAAAAAGAAGAGATTAATGAAAATCGAATCCATTTCGTGAAGCAATTATCAGCTTAATGATTTGCTTTATCGGGGTGATAAATCATTTAAAATGAATTTAATGAGATTTATTATCATTTAGTTGTTGACTATTAAATGAGAATCATTATTATTAACCCTGTCTTAGGGAATGAGGAAATGTTCACAAGGATGTTAAGTACTCAAGTATCAACTTGGTTACCCAACAGAATTCTCGCGAACTTGTACTAAGTTCTTTTTGACACGACATTGCTCACATTGCTTCCAGTGTAATTTATAGCTTTTAGGTAAAGCTGTGGTATTCAATTTGAATGGCTTTACCAGTTTTTGCTAGGCGACATCTTCGGGTGTCGCTTTTTTTATACCTCCAATTCAACAATATGCATATTTAGTGGCACGTTTTTTTATGAATAAAACGCCATCAGCATTCTTTTCCACAATGCAGGATCGTAAAAAGATCGTTGATCATATGTTCGATCTGTAAAATTGTTCTTTATTATCAGTGTTTTGTTGGTGTTTTTTGATTTGTTAACCTTACTTCTCAACAGGGTGGATAAATAATATAAACAGAGTTATCCACAGAACGCTTGCGTCTAAGAACAAAAAATAACAACAAATCGATTATAACGAATACAACCGAGTGAACGGATACAGATCGACAACATGGAATCCAACCAACAGACGTGGCATTCTTAACAGATAATTTCTGTACTTACTGGATTCACAAATATTATGGCTCGTATTCCTGATAATCCATTGATTCTGATCGATGGCTCTTCTTACCTATATCGCGCGTTCCATGCTTACCCTGGCACCATGAGCAATGGTGATATCCCAACGAACGCTGTTTATGGTGTAGTTAACATGCTACGCAGCATGATGCGTCAATTTGCTTCTGATCGTATTGCGGTTATTTTTGATGCGAAAGGGAAAACGTTCCGTGATGACATGTACCCAGAGTACAAAGCAAACCGCCCACCTATGCCTGACGATCTTCGTTGCCAGATAGAACCATTGCACAATGTGATTCGTGCGATGGGTTTGCCACTTATCTCTATTCCTGGCGTTGAAGCAGATGACGTGATTGGTACGTTGGCTTCTCAAGCTTCTGCGATGGGTATGCCTGTACTTATCAGTACTGGTGATAAAGATATGGCGCAGTTAGTTGATGACAACGTTACTCTGATCAACACCATGACCAACGTGGTAATGGATCGCGAAGGTGTGATTGAGAAGTTTGGTATCCCGCCAGAACTGATCATCGATTATTTGGCACTGATGGGTGATAAAGTCGATAACATCCCTGGTGTTCCGGGTGTGGGTGACAAGACAGCGACGGCTTTGCTACAAGGCATTGGTAGTATCGAAAAGTTGTATCAGAATCTTGATGATATTGCGGCGCTTGGTTTCCGTGGTTCGAAGACGATGGCTAAGAAGCTGGCTGATAATAAAGCCAATGCTGACATGTCTTACGAGCTTGCAACAATCAAGCTAGATGTTGAGCTTGAAGAGACACCAGAATCATTGGTAAAAGCTCAACCCAATATCGATGAGTTGATCAAGCTATACGGCCAATTGGTTTTCAAATCTTGGCTGAACGAGCTCCTTGAAGGTGGCAGCGGCGTGGTTGAGGCGGATGAGAAATCTTCCGCAGCGGGAGCTGGATCAGTACGTAGCAGCGCTTCTACTGTAGAGATGAATACGTCTGCCGTAACGATTGATCGTAGCAACTACGAAACGATTCTAGATGAAGCGTCATTCAATGTTTGGTTAGAAAAGCTTAAAGCAGCTGAATTGTTTGCTTTTGATACTGAGACAGACAGCCTTGATTACATGGTGGCGAACCTGGTCGGTCTATCATTTGCGACGGACGAGGGCGTTGCCGCTTACGTACCGGTTGCTCATGATTACCTAGATGCACCTCAACAGCTGGATCGTGATTGGGTACTTGAACAACTTAAACCGATTCTTGAAGATGATGCTCAAGCTAAAGTGGGTCAAAACCTGAAGTACGATATGAGTGTGCTAGCGCGCTACGGTATCGAAATGAAGGGTATTAAACATGACACCATGTTGGCGTCTTACGTTTTCAATAGCGTAGGTGGCAAGCATGACATGGACAGCCTAGCGCTGCGTTTCCTTCAGCACAGCTGCATCTCATTTGAGCAAATTGCAGGTAAAGGTAAGAAACAGCTTACTTTCAACCAGATAGAACTGGGTGAGGCGTCTCCATACGCTGCAGAAGATGCTGACGTGACATTACGTCTTCATAACCGCCTGATGGAAAACATTGAGCAAGATGAAAAGCTAAAAACCATCTATGAAGAAATCGAAGTACCACTGATTCCTGTGATGTCTCGCATTGAACGCACAGGTGTATTCATTGATGACATGTTGTTAGGGGCTCAATCGCAAGAGATTGCGGTTCGTCTGGATGAGCTAGAGCAGAAAGCTTACGAGATAGCAGAGCAAGAGTTCAATATGAACTCGCCAAAACAACTGCAAGCGATCCTGTTTGAAAAAATGGGTCTGCCAGTTATCAAGAAAACGCCATCAGGCGCACCTTCAACCAACGAAGAAGTGCTTCAAGAGCTGGCGCTTGATTACCCGCTACCTAAGTTGATCATTGAGTATCGTGGTCTTGCGAAGCTTAAGTCGACGTACACAGATAAACTGCCGAAGATGATCAACGCTGAGACTGGTCGTGTTCATACGTCTTATCATCAAGCGGTGACCGCGACGGGCCGTTTGTCTTCGACTGATCCAAACCTACAGAACATCCCAATTCGTAATGAAGAAGGTCGTCGTATCCGCCAAGCATTCGTTGCACAGCATGGTTGGAAGATTCTAGCGGTCGATTACTCTCAAATTGAATTGCGTATCATGGCGCACCTATCAGGTGACAAAGCGCTGCTGGAAGCATTCCAACAAGGCAAAGATATCCACGCGGCAACGGCTGCTGAGATCATTGGCGTTGATATTGAGCAGGTAACCACTGAGCAACGTCGTCGTGCTAAAGCGGTTAACTTTGGTCTTATCTACGGCATGAGTGCTTTTGGTTTGGCTAAGCAGCTAGGTATTCCTCGTGGCGAAGCACAACACTACATGGATACTTACTTTGAGCGTTACCCAGGTGTGATGCAGTATATGGAAGACACACGCAGCGCGGCTTCAGAGCAAGGCTTTGTTGAAACCATTTACGGTCGTCGTCTGCACCTTCCTGAGATTCAATCTCGAAATGGCATGCGTCGTAAGGCTGCTGAACGTGCGGCAATCAATGCGCCAATGCAGGGCACAGCAGCAGATATCATTAAGAAAGCGATGCTGTTGGTTGATGAATGGATTCAAGCGGAAGGCGATGGTCGTGTGAAACTGCTTATGCAGGTACACGATGAATTGGTGTTTGAGGTGGAAGAGTCAGCTTTAGCCGAAATTGAAAGTAAAGTACAACAATTGATGGAATCTGCTGCAGAGCTAGAAGTACCGCTTGTCGCGGAAGCTGGCCACGGTGACAACTGGGATCAAGCCCACTAATCAGTTTTTGACCTTATTGAGTAAATTAGTATGAGCCAGTGCACAAACACTGGCTTTTTTTTGTCTCGAATAAAGTTAGGTCATAAGAAGGTTTTGGGTGTTTTAATAAAACGTTCATGAAAAAAAACTACAAAAATGGTTTTCATTTCTGAGCAATTGTTGTACATTAAATCTTGTAGGGTACAGAGGTAAGATGTTCTATCTTTCAGACCTTTTGTTTCACGTTATTGGATTAGGCTGATTCAGCCGCCCCAGTCAGTATTTGACTGGGGCGTTTTTTCTTGTGCGAAAGAAAAATATCTCCAACCTACTATTCCCCCGTAAAATCTCCCATTTTTAGTGCCTTTTGTTACGTTTCCCCCAAGCAGCGTGATAAACACTTGATTGCCTTAGATCTGGAATTCAATCAGCAATTGGTAATTTTAATCCGTCTCTAAGTGCATTGTTTTATTCTTGAAAATAACTTTTATTTTACAAGTAACTCATAATACATTGATCGCTTACGTCTTATTTATCAGGACATTGAGTGGGTGAATGCTCAATGTAGTCCATGATTTCCTGTTGTTTCTCGGTGCTGTATTTCAGAGCTTCGGCCGTGATCTGGATAGATTGCGCCATAGAAGAGATATTGTTGGTCGCTTCCACCAAGGTTTGCTGCATGGGTTTTAGGATAAGTAGATAGATAGCGGTCAACGCGATAACAATGACAGCGATAACGGCTGCCAACGCAATAATGATTTTAGTTTGGATATCATCTAGCAGTAATTGACTGGTTTTCTTAAAGGCGAGTCGAGATTGGTCTAAGACTTGTGGGAGTTGATTGAGTGATGTCTTGGTGGAGCTCGCAAGCTGATTGATGCTTTCAACGGTTTGATTCAGGGCTTGTTGTTGGTCATTGCTGAGGTTGGGGTTGTTGACTATCGCCTGCAAAGATTGCGATATCACCTCAAGGGACTCACTCGCGTCTTTTGCATACTTTTCCATACCATCTAGGTCTAAAGTCATATCAACATTGACTAGAGCGGCCTCGGTCTTGGGCTGTTCCGCTTCAGATGCTACACCGGAAAATGAGATCAATATAAGTGCGATGGTCGCCAAGGGTTTTTTCCACATGAGTATTCCTTTCTCACTGTTTAGTTTGTTAAAGGTTGTCTTTTAGTATGGTTCACTTCTCTCGTTTCTAACTGATTAATCTTGTCTTTAATTCTCAAGACTTAGGTTTAACTCACTAATTTTTGGGCAAAAAAATACCCCACCTATATAAGGAAGGGTATTAATAAGGCTAAATCACTTGCTGTAAGTGCTTTAACTTCTAATTATAG
Source organism: Vibrio sp. 1F169 (assembly GCF_041439605.1). Classification (NCBI taxonomy): domain Bacteria; kingdom Pseudomonadati; phylum Pseudomonadota; class Gammaproteobacteria; order Vibrionales; family Vibrionaceae; genus Vibrio; species Vibrio sp. 1F169. Next base: position 24,108 of record NZ_JBGOOI010000008.1, read on the forward strand.
ATAAAGCTATAGATAGAAGAACTACTCTGAGTCGTTGTGCTCTTCGTCCGCTAGCTCATCAATGATTTGATCAGCAAACACTGGGGCAAACCACTCATCCATCTTGGCACGCAGTTGATCAACGCCGATACCCTTCATTGAAGAGAAGACATCAACCGCAACATCACCACCGAAAGATTTCGCATCATTACGGATTTTCAGTAGCTGTGCTTTACGCGCACCACTTTTCAGTTTGTCTGCTTTTGTTAACAAAACTTGTACTGGGATGCGGCTATCGATAGCCCAGTAGATCATTTGTTGGTCAAGGTCTTTCATTGGGTGACGGATATCCATCAATACCACTAAACCTTTTAGGCTTTCACGTCGTTGTAGGTATTCACCTAGCGACTTCTGCCATTTTTTCTTCATCTCAAGCGGTACTTGAGCGAAGCCATATCCCGGTAAATCGACAATATGACAGCCGTCGGTAACCTTAAATAGGTTAATTAGCTGAGTTCGACCTGGGGTTTTACTGGTTTTCGCCAAGCTTTTTTGGTTTGTAACGCGGTTTAGTGCGCTAGATTTACCAGCATTGGAGCGTCCTGCAAACGCAATTTCGATCCCTTCGTCTTCTGGTAAGTGACGAATATCAGGTGCACTGGTAATGAAATGCGTGTTTTGATAATGAATTTTTACGCTCACTGTTAACTCCATCTCGACTTTGTGTAGTCGATTGATTACTTTTTTGTGAATTTGTGTAAAATAACCGTGCTCGGCATAAGGTCGCCTATTGTACCATGAGTGGCAACATAGAGTGGTACTGGAAGCTTGATAATTATAATGGAATGTCATGAAGAAATTAGCGCTAATTTTGAGTCTTTTAGCCAGCTGCTCAGTATGGGCTCAAGGTAGTATTGAAGCTGGTAAAGCCAAATCACAAACATGTGTTGCCTGCCACGGTGCTGACGGCAACAGTCTGATCACTCAGTATCCTAAGCTGGCTGGTCAACATGAGAAGTATCTAGAGAAGCAGTTAAAAGAGCTTAAGCTAGGTATGACGAGTGGTGGTAAACAAGGTCGTTACGAGCCTGTAATGGGTGCAATGGCGATGCCTTTATCTGAAGAAGATATGGCTGACCTAGCGGCATACTACGCATCTCTCCCTATCTCTAGTAACTCTACTCCTGAAAATGTAGTAGATGAAGGTAAGGTTCTTTACACTGCGGGTAACGCAGAACGCGGCGTAACGGCTTGTATTGCTTGTCACGGCCCTCGTGGTAATGGTACCGAACTTTCTGGTTTCCCTAAGATTTCAGGTCAGCACGCAGATTACATCAAGGCTCAACTTGAGAAATTCCGCGATGGTAACCGTAATAACGACATGAATGCGATGATGCGTGATGTAGCTAAAAAGTTAACAGACGCAGATATTGATACCTTATCGAAGTACGTTGGTGGTTTACACTAATATGTTGGTTTCTTGCTCTTAGCCAGAGTAATGAAATGTACGTTCGAGCGAGATTGAAGAGACGCCCCGATCAGTAATGGTTGGGGCGTTTTCTTTTGTATTGATTTTATATATCCGGTTTGTGTTAATGTCTAATTTATCAATGCTTGTTCGAATTGTGTACAAAAGTGTGAGCTCGCACTCTTGTAGTCTTTTTGTAAAAAGGTAAAGTAGCCGCCATCAGCTAGGAGCTGACTTAGATACGGATGGTCATCTAGTCTAACGGTATAGACAGAAACGGATCAGGCTAGGACAGCCCAGCAACAAGGTGTTAGAAAAGGATAGCCAAAACTCATCAGGACGATGAACAACAAACAAATTTGGCATGGAAAGCACCAATAACAAATGGAGATTTGTGTACCAAGTTGAGTATGCAAATTTTGGCCGATATAGGCAGATTTAGAGAGCGATAGGTTTTCCTATCGCTTTTTTTATTGATTTGATGAAAAAACACCCAATACCTCTCCACTATAAACTCAGTTTCTGGTATGTTTCGCATCCCTGTTTAAGGATGTGCTATGTATACTTGTCCCTTATGCCATCACCAAGGCGTGAATCACTATTTTGAAGACAAACGCAGAGCCTATCTGCAGTGTCAGCAATGTGAACTGGTATTTGTTAAACCTGAACAAAGGTTAGAAGCAAAAGAAGAGAAAGCACACTATGATCTCCATGAGAACGATCCTAGTGATGCAGGCTATCGCCGTTTTCTATCTCGCATCGCGGATCCACTAACAGACAAAATTTCATCTAACTCACACGGGTTGGATTTTGGTTGTGGCCCAGGCCCTACGCTATCTATTATGTTAGAAGAAGCCGGACACACCATGGAGTTGTACGATATCTATTACCACCCAGAAGCTTCTGTGTTGGAAAAAACGTATGACTTTATGACTGCCACGGAGGTGATAGAGCATCTTTATCACCCAGACAAAGTGTGGCAGCAATGGTTGAATTTAGTTAAACCCAAGGGCTGGATTGGTCTTATGACTAAACTAGTAATAGACGTAGACGCGTTTGCTGGTTGGCACTACAAGAATGACCCGACACATGTCGTCTTCTTTAGTCGTCAAACATTCCAGTTTTTGGCAGAGCGGGATAAGCTCGAACTAGAATTTTTTGGAAATGATGTAATTTTACTGAGGAAAGTGCAGTAATGGGTCGTAGTAAGAAATCAAGAAAACCGGGAGCACTTGGCGCTCCGGAACCTATGGTTACTCGTAACCGTAGTGAATCTGATGTTGAAGGTCGTGAACGTAAGCGTGTTAAAAAGCGTAAAGGCCTTAAGTCTGGCAGCCGTCACTCTGATGGTAGCGAAGCAAAACAGCGTAAAGCTGCACTAGCTCGCGACCCTCGTTTAGGCAGCAAGAAAAAAATCCCGCTGATTGTTGAACCAGCGAAGAAGTCGACGAAACAAGAGCGCAAGCTATCTAACGAACAAGAGTTAGAGATGCTTGAGAATGATGCTCAACTGAACACACTGCTAGATCGTATCGAAAATGGTGAAAACCTAGGTGCTGGTCTGCAGAAGTTTGTTGATGAGAAACTTGATCGTATCGAACACCTAATGGGCCGCTTAGGTCTGCTAGAGCCAGAAGACGATGAAGAAGAGATCTTCGAAGAAGCACCTGTTGCCTCTAAGAAAAAAGCAAGCTCTGACGAAGACTTGCTATCTCAATTCGAAGATTTCGACTTAGACAGCTTTAAAGGTTAATAGCCAATGAACGTAACCTTATTAGCAATTGCTGGTGGAATTATCATTCTCGGCTTGGGCTCTTACGCAGGTTACCTTCTACTTCAAGTGAAGAAGCAGACGGAGTTGCAAAAGCAGCATCAAGCACTTGCCATTGAAAAACGTAACGCGACGATTTACGAAAACGTAAATACTTTATGCTTAGCGGGTATTCAAGGCCAGTGTGACTTACCTGAGATCAGTATTCGAGTGTGTATCATTATGGATAACGTTCAGGGTGATGAGCGTGTTGATTTTGATTCTGAGTATCCTGCTCTTTCTGAGCTGTACCATATCGTAAAAGATATGGCTCGCGGAGATGCAAGACAGGAACTGACGAAGAAAGATCGCATGCAGCAGAATCTCACGCGCCATAAGGCAGAGACTCGCTTGAATGATGCGGTCATCGAAGATTTGAAAAGGTTGCAGGAGAAGGTTAAGCCTCTCAACAACCAAATCAACATTCAGATGATCTAGTCACTAAGACTATTTAATATAGAGGCTTGTTGAACACTCCATTTTTAAGACGTGCTGCTTTTAATACCTATGCCTTTAAGACGCTTTGTCTTAAAGGCATATTGTTTTTAAGTCGCCTTGCTTTTTAATAGACAATGTTAAATGGGCTTTCTTACCTTTTGCGTCTCGTTAATCCCGACGCTTTGTTAGTGATCAAGCTAGCAGTTCTGAGTTTTTGTCTGAAAAATTGATTTTGTCTTGGAACGACCTTACTGGTCGTGTGGCAAAATAACCCGTCTATATTTTAATGTATGTAAAATGATTTGAGAGACCTTAGGTTCTCGCGGATCTAAATTGGAAGTACCGCTATGTCGAGCAAGCCAGTAACAACGAATCAGCAAATCGTTTGGGATCAAGAAATCTTAAACAAGTACAACTATTCGGGACCTCGTTACACCTCATACCCAACTGCGTTGGAGTTTCATGAAGCGTTTACTGTCGCTGATTACGACATGGCGTGTACTCAATATCCTGATCGTCCACTCTCTCTTTACGTGCATATCCCATTTTGTCACAAGCTTTGTTACTACTGTGGTTGTAATAAAGTCATTACTCGTCACTCGCATAAAGCGGATGAGTACTTGGATGTGATTGAACATGAAATCCGCCAGCGCGCCTCGTTATTGAATGGCCGTAAAGTGACTCAACTGCACTTCGGTGGTGGTACACCAACGTTCTTGACCAAAACACAAATCACTCGTTTGATGGGCATTTTGCGTGAAGAGTTTAACTTCACCGCTGACGCTGAAATCAGTATTGAAGTTGACCCGCGTGAGATTGAGCTAGACGTACTTGACCACCTTAGAAATGAAGGCTTCAACCGCCTGAGCATTGGCGTGCAAGACTTTAATAAAGAAGTACAGAAGCTGGTTAACCGTGAGCAAGATGAAGAGTTCATTATTGCAATGGTTCAACGTGCGACAGAGCTAGGCTTCCGTTCAACTAACCTGGATTTGATCTACGGCCTACCAAAGCAGACTCAAGCTTTGTTCGCTGAAACATTGAAGCAAGTGTTAGAAATGAAGCCGGGCCGTTTATCTGTATTTAACTACGCACACATGCCGCAACTGTTTGCTGCGCAGCGTAAGATAAAAGATGAAGACCTACCTGAAGCGAAAGAGAAGATGGCTATCTTACAAGATACTATCGAGACGCTAACCGGTGCGGGTTATCAGTTCATTGGTATGGATCACTTCGCACTACCTGAAGATGAGCTAGCCGTAGCACAACGTGAAGGTATTCTGCATCGTAACTTCCAAGGCTACACGACCCAAGGTGAAGCTGACTTAATTGGTTTCGGTGTTTCTGCTATCTCAATGGTCGGTGATGCTTACGCTCAAAACCAGAAAGAGCTGAAGAAGTACTACGCTCAAGTGAATGACCTGCGCCATGCACTTTGGAAAGGTGTTGCACTAGACAGTGACGACCTTCTACGTCGTGAAGTGATCAAGCAGCTGATTTGTAACTTCAAGCTTGATAAAACAATGATCGAATCTGAGTTCTCGGTTAACTTTAATCGCTACTTCAAAGAAGATTTAGAGCTTCTACAAACCTTTATCAACGATGAGTTGGTTGAAGTCGATGACAAAGAAATCCGCGTAACTTTGCGTGGCCGTTTGCTGATCCGTAACATCTGTATGTGTTTTGATAAATACCTACGTGCCAAGGCTCGCCAACAGCAATTCTCTCGCGTCATCTAATAAATCGATAGAGAATAGAAACATAAAAAATGCCAGCATCATGCTGGCATTTTTGTATCTGACTCATTCGGTTTCTGCCTGATTTAGGCGAGGTTCTCTTTGGTGCTCTGTTTGGCCTCTGCGTTTTGTTCGATTTTGTTATTCGTTTTAAACTTGGCATTTTGCTTGGTGCCGAGGTCGGTAGGCCATTGGTCAAACGGAACTGGACGACTGTATAAGAACCCTTGAGCTAACGGACATTGAAGCTGCTTGAGTAGTTCAGCTTGTTGTTGTGTTTCAACGCCTTCTGCTACCAAACTTACTTTGAAACCCTTGGTGATGTTGACGATGGCCGCGACGATGGAGCTGTCTAGGTTCTCTTTTTCCAACTTACTGACGAAGCTGCGATCGATCTTTAAGCAATCAAATGGCAGTTTGTGTAAGTAAGCCAGTGACGAATAGCCGGTACCAAAGTCATCAATTGCAATCGAGATACCTAGTGCTTTTAGCGTCAGCATATTATCGATGATGGTTTGGTCATTGTCGACGATGCGTGATTCAGTGATCTCTAGCGTCAGGTTTTGGGCTGGTAATTTGGTGTCACGCAGCGTGCTTTTAACCAATTCAATGAATCCGCTTTCACTCAGTTGGTCGACAGATAGGTTAACGTGAATAGAGAAGTCTTTATTCCATTTTCCAGACTCAATCGCGATTGCGGTATCTCGACATGACTTGTGCAAAATCTGCTTACCAATGTCGTAGATCAATCCTGTTTCTTCTGCTAAAGGAATGAACTCCAAAGGTGAGATTATACCCTCGTCCGTTACCCAACGAGCCAAAGCCTCGGCACCTATGGTAGCTCCGGATTCCAGGTCGATTATAGGCTGATAGAAGGGCTCGAACTGCTGAAGCTCAATTGCCTTGTTAAGACGTGCCAGCATCTTGGTACGATATCTCGATGCTTTGCCCATTTCTGGGTTGTAAATACTGACACTGGTTTTGTCTTGCTTTGCGTTGCTCAAGGCTATACTGCTGTTGCGTAGCAGCAGTGTAATGTCGTTGACGTTCGAGACATTCACTACACCCATTGATACTTTGATCACCACGCTTTCTGATTCCATGGCAAATGGGGAGGTAAAGATTCGAAGTAAGCGGCTCGTCAGTAGCTGGACATCATCTATTTGATTGATGTTAGGAGCGTAAATCGCAAATTCATCCCCGCCAGTTCGAGCTAACAGGAAGTTCGATGGCAGCGTACCTCTTAAACGAGCAGCCGCAATGATAAGTAGTTGGTCACCATTGTAATGGCCGAGGCTATCATTAATATCTCGAAAGCGGTCAATACCAATTAAGTAAAGTGTACCTTTTTCGTTTTCAGGGTTTTTCTTGGCTGTATCAATAAATCCTTCACGACTATACAGTTTAGTTAATGAGTCATAGGTAAGTTGAGCCTGTAACGCCTGAAAAGAAGCCTTTAAATTGTTGGTCATCTCATTAAATGACGCAGTTAACATGCTAATTTCATAGATATTGCCTGTTTTTGGCATGCTCGTATCCCAGTCACCTTTGGCGAGACGCTTTGCTGCCCCTGCTGTTGAAGTGATGGGTTGAGTTACGCGATTGAAGGCAATTAATCCAGCGATAATACCAATGCAACTGAGCGTTAGACCGAGTAACCAGCTGTTTCTTTGGTTTTTTGGTAATTCACCAAGTAGGCTACTTTCAGGGATCGACATACCAATAATCCAAGTGATGCCGTACTCATCTTTATAAGGGGTAAGTTGATTGAAATATCGTTCGTTATCTAAATTAAAACTAAAGCGCTGCACATTTAAATCATCGATTAGATGAAACTTATCTACATAACGGGCACTTTCACGTATTACCGCGTTAGCACTCTCTGTTGCTAACAAGCGCTGGCCTTTGTCTGTTTGTCCTGTTCCCCAAGAGACCACGCTGCCTCCGCCCGAATGAGCGACTAAGCGCTGTTGCTTATCAATAATATAAACAGAAGCATCTGTTTCATCTTTTAGTTCTTTGAGAAATGCATTAAAAGTGTTGATCTTGATATCGCTGGCAAGGACACCTTTGAGCTCGTTATCACTATAGATAGGAGCAAGAGCCGATAAAGTGATCTCTTGTCGTTCATCTGCATTGGCATAAATTGATGACCATAATGCCTTGTTCTGTGCTACGACAGGTGTGTACCAAGGGCGAACTCTTGGGTCGTAAGCTGAAATCACGGTTCGAATGTCTTCGCTAATCGTGTGGCCACGATAAATGACCAGCTGGCCTTGGGTTCGGTCATCTCGGGCCATCAAAGTGTAGCCGTTGTTAACTTCTTTTCGAAAACCGACGTAGCTACCGTCTGCAGAGCCAAAACTAATCACATCTAGTTGGGGAACAGCTTGGAAATGACGAGAAAATTTATAAAGGATGTAGTCTTGAACCTGACTAAGATCTCCCTCTTTATAAAGGTTGTGATAACCGATGTTATGACTTAGTGAAAGGTTAGCGTGAAATGGCTTTTCTAAAAAATCGGCAAGGCTTTGATGAACGTTATCAGTGAGTGATGTTAGTTGGCGCGCACTAATATCACTCACCATCTCCTTGTAGCTTTGCTTTTGAGTGAAAATCATTACGCCCATAGTGAAGAGAAATATCATCACGAATGGCAGAACCACTGCGGTTCTCAAGGTAATTTGTGTTTTCAAAGACATCTTTAGCTACAGTTTGGATAGATAGTGTACTGTAATTGTACCGATACTATTCAAAGCAAGCGACACTTTTTTAGCTTTAAAAAATATGTATATAGAGGCATATAAAGATCAGTACAACTCTTTGAGTTTACGAGTCAGGGTATTTCTTCCCCATCCTAAAACTTTCGCTGCATCTTGTTTATGGCCATTAGTATGGTTGAGTGCGGCCTCTAATAATATACGTTCAAACTCGGGTAGAGCATAAGTCAGCAGCTCTTTTTCGCCGGAATCGAGCGCACTCTTAGCCCAATTAGCCAGCAGTTGTTGCCAATTACCATCAGTACCTTCGCTGATCACAACCTTCTCTTCCAATAACTCAGGAGGCAGATCCGAAGGAAGTATTTCACTACCACTTGCCATTACTGTTAACCAACGACAAATGTTCTCAAGCTGACGTACGTTACCCGGCCAATTTAGCTGATTGAGCTTCATGATGGTCTCTGAGTGCAGTGTCTTCACTTCTACGCCAAGCTCTTCAGCGGCTGATGCTAGGAAGTGGTGAGTCAGCTTTTCAATGTCCTGTTTACGTTCGCGCAGTGCCGGAATATGGATTCGGATAACGTTGAGTCGATGGAAAAGGTCTTCACGGAACCCACCGTCATGTACTAAGCGCTCAAGATCTTGGTGGGTTGCGGCAACGATACGAACATCGACCTTAACCGCAGAATGTCCACCTACGCGATAAAACTGGCCATCAGACAGCACGCGCAGTAGTCGAGTCTGAATATCGAGTGGCATATCACCGATCTCATCCAAAAACAGAGTACCCCCGTTGGCTTGCTCGAAGCGTCCTTGGCGAACACTGTTGGCTCCAGTAAAGGCGCCTTTTTCGTGGCCAAACAGTTCTGACTCGATGAGATCTTTGGGAATCGCAGCCATGTTCAGGGCGATAAAGGGCTTTTTCGCTCTTGGGCTGTGACGATGTAAGGCGTGTGCGACTAGTTCTTTACCTGTACCTGATTCACCATTGATCAGTACGGAAATGGATGACCGAGACAAACGACCAATGGCGCGGAAGACTTCCTGCATCGCAGGCGCTTCGCCAATGATTTCTGGCGCGTTGGTGTCTTCTACTGCTTCACTCGCCTGTTCTCGCTTTTGCTCTTGGCTGTGGGCGATTGCTCGTTCTACTAAAGTCAGTGTCTCATCGATATCGAACGGCTTAGGCAGATACTCAAAAGCGCCTTTTTGATAAGCATTGACCGCAGCATCAAGGTCTGAGTGCGCGGTCATAATGATCACTGGCAGGTCGGGAGAGCGTTGATGAACCTGATGCAAAAGCTCAATACCGTCAATGCCGGGCATGCGAATATCGGACACCAAAACGTCTGGTGTCTCGCGCTCAAGAGCAAGTAATACGCTCTCTGCATCAGCAAATGTTTCACACTTTATATCCGCAGATGAAAGTGTTTTCTCTACTACCCAGCGGATAGAGCTGTCGTCATCGACGACCCAAACGTATCCCTTACTCATAATTCAATTCCTTTGCAGCCAAATCTATTGTGATAATCATTGTTGTTTTTATTGTTCGGTATTCAGTGTTGCCAATGAAACGTTGTTTCCAGTGAGAGACACAGCTTTGCTTATATCGGCAAATAAATCGTGAATGTGGTGTTGCCCGGCCAGCTTTCAACATCAATTTTCCCATTGTGTTGATCGATCAGGTTTTGAGATATCGATAGCCCTAGCCCTGTTCCTCCTTCTCGTCCGCTGACCATTGGGTAAAACAGGGTGTCTTTCAATTCATCGGGGATACCCGGGCCGTTGTCGCAGATCTCAATGCGAGCGGCGAGTTTGTGTCGCTGACCATGAATGTTTGCTTGATGCACCGTTCTGGTGCGAATGGTGATTTTCCCTGATTCTTGAGCCTTCAGAATCTGAGCTGCGTTGCTCACTATGTTGAGCATGGCTTGTTCTACCTGTGCTGAATCCATCAAGATGTCCGGTAGGCTCGGGTCGTAGTCTCGTTCGATGATGAGTGTTGAGCCTGATTCTAGCTCGACGAGTTGCCTTACTTTTTCAAGTATTTGGTGAAGGTTCTCTTCCGATTTGGTCCCCGGTTTCTGTGGGCCAAGCAGGCGATCGACCAAAGCTCTCAGGCGGTCGGCTTGCTCAATAATGATCTGCGTATATTCATTAAGGGACTGATCAGGGAGCATTTTACCAAGTAGCTGCGCGGCTCCTCTTAATCCGCCCAATGGATTCTTAATCTCATGGGCTAATCCGCGCACCAATAGTTTAGCCGCTTGTTGTTGTGCGTGTTGGTTGAGCTCTTGGCTGAGGCGTCTTTGTTGGTCTATCTTGCGCATCTCAACCAATAACAGCGTTTCTCGCTGCCAAGAGATTGGGCTCACTGTTACCTCAAGCATTAGTGGGCGGTTATCAACCACAAAGGTAACGTCACTGTCGGTAATGCTCTGGCCACTTTGTAGCGGTTGAGTCAACAGCGCTAAATCCAGTGAGGCGTGCTGGATAAGTTGGCTCAGAGGGTGATCAACGATACGTCGTGCACTTTGCGAAAAGAGTTGTTCAGCCGCCGGGTTGGCATATCGGACATACAGTTGCTCATCGAGCATCAATGTTGAGGTCACCATATTGTCGAGAATGGCGCTGGAAAGATGATGTGTATCTATGCTGTCGCTTTTGGCTGATCGATTCACTATTTCGTCCTTGAACTGGTGTTTTTCTCACTGCACCAAATTGGTGCGAAGCTAAGTTCAAGTATGGCGCATATCAACCAGAAGCTAAAGATAATTCATTAGAGTTGCTGAAAGCTGCTTCGATCAGGTGAAAAGTAGAGGTAATTTGGCCTCTTTTAACACATTGGCTTACTTGAGCGTCGCTCGATGTAAATACACGGTGACTGGACTAGTAGATGCAATAAGCTTGCCGCTTCTATGTGCTTGAATTGCAATGGTGTGAGTGCCTCGATCGATACCTTTCAATTCCCAATTAGGTTGGGTTTGTGGAGCGCCATAACGACGACCATCGAGCATCAGTTGCAACTGCTCTCCAATACCAAGCTTGCGGTTGAGTTCTATTTTTATTGGGATTAAGCCACGGTTGCTGCGGATGGTTTGATCATGAACTGGAGTCAGCATGCTGAGGGCTAACTGAGCGGGTACCTCTCGTTTCGTGTTATCTGTTTTTTTCTGAGCTTGAGCTGGTGTTGCCGTTTTACTTGTAGAGGGATCTGCAGCGTCAACAGGCGTTGAAGCCTCAAATTTAGGAGCAGGCGCGGAAGCTTGTACGTCAGGTAGGCGCAGAGCCTCCGCACCTCGATCGGTAGGGGTATCACTAAAGTGAAGCACACCATCCTCATCTTCCCAGGTGTACACCGTTTGAGCAGAGCACGAGAATGCGACTGTTAATCCGATTAGGAACAGTATGTTTTTCATATCGTTAGCCTCTTTCCACCGTTAGGTGTTTTCACGTTTGACGTTAGTTTTGTTATTGATTTTATTGTATTTATAGCAACAGCCTCTGAGGGCTTTGTTTAAGATATGGTACGAGGAAGCTGGGGGAGGGAGAATAAAAAAAAGGCCCGCCTGCGAGGCGAGCCTAATATTTTTTAGTGCTTCTTACATGTTGCAATAGCTTTTACTGCAGTAAGAATTACATGCTAACCGACTAAGGGTTAAACTGAGTAGTACAGTTCAAACTCAAGTGGGTGTGTAGCCATGTTCACGCGCTGTACGTCATCAGATTTCAGAGTGATGTAAGAATCGATGAAGTCGTCAGAGAATACGCCACCAGCCGTTAGGAACTCACGGTCTTCGTTAAGTGCTGCTAGAGCACCTTGTAGAGATTCTGCAACTGTTGGGATTTCAGCTGCTTCTTCTGCAGGAAGGTCGTATAGATCTTTATCCATAGCTTCGCCAGGGTGGATCTTGTTCTTAATACCGTCAAGGCCAGCCATAAGCATTGCTGAGTAGCATAGGTATGGGTTAGCTGCTGGGTCACCAAAACGTAGCTCGATACGACGTGCTTTCGGGCTTGGTACTACTGGGATACGGATAGAAGCAGAACGGTTACGTGCTGAGTAAGCAAGCATTACAGGTGCTTCGAAACCAGGTACAAGACGCTTGTATGAGTTCGTTGATGGGTTAGCAAATGCGTTGATTGCGCGAGCGTGCTTGATTACACCACCGATGTAGTAAAGAGCCATTTCAGATAGGCCGCCGTACTTATCACCAGCAAACAAGTTTTGTCCATCTTTGTTCAATGACATGTGAACGTGCATGCCAGAACCGTTGTCACCAACTAGTGGCTTAGGCATGAATGTCGCTGTTTTGCCAAATGCGTGCGCAACGTTGTGTACAACGTACTTGTAGATTTGAGTCTCATCCGCTTTTGTTGTTAGCGTGTTGAAGCGAGTTGCGATTTCGTTTTGACCCGCAGTTGCAACTTCGTGGTGGTGAGCTTCAACAACTAGGCCCATCTCTTCCATTACTAGACACATTGCTGAACGGATATCTTGAGATGAATCGACAGGAGCTACTGGGAAGTAACCGCCTTTAACGCCAGGACGGTGACCTTTGTTACCGCCTTCGATGTCAGAACCTGTGTTCCAAGCTGCTTCTACATCATCAATCTTGAAGAACGAACCAGACATGTCGTTTGAGAACTTAACGTCATCGAATAGGAAGAATTCTGGCTCTGGACCCACTAGAACTGTGTCTGCGATACCCGTAGAACGTAGGTATTCTTCAGAACGTTTAGCGATAGAGCGTGGGTCACGGTCGTAGCCTTGCATTGTTGCAGGCTCAAGGATGTCACAACGGATGTTTAGCGTTGCATCTTCTGTGAATGGGTCCAGTACAGCAGAAGCTGCGTCTGGCATCATTACCATGTCAGATTCATTAATGCCTTTCCAACCAGCTACTGAAGAGCCGTCAAACATTTTGCCTTCTTCGAAGAAGTCTGCATCAACTTGGTGAGAAGGAATAGAGATGTGCTGCTCTTTACCTTTTGTATCAGTAAAACGTAAGTCGATAAATTTAACTTCGTTCTCTTGGATCAGGGATAGTACATTTTCTACTGACATCTTGGATAACCTCCAGTGTTATTAATTCGGTATTAGCTCGATTCGGTTGAAACCAGCATTGATTAATGTCTATACGTGCATTAATCGATGCTGATTTATCTATAGCCAAAAACGTGCCAAAAAAATTATTCCATTAATTTCAATGATTTACTTGTTTTCTTGATTTGCGAACTCTGACTTTTGCACCAAAATGATCTTTGGTTGCACGGTATTGGTGCAACTATTTATCTGTGCACCAAGATGAGACATAAGCGAACACCATTCAGCAATGAATTGCCTAAGTTGTCAATCCACTTTTGTTATTTTACCTGAGATTTGGTTGCCCACTTCGCGGGTGATACTTTTCGATAACCCTACGAATTAGTCGACTAGACACTGTACGGAACCAAAGTTAAGCGGATATGAATCGCTAATAAAGAAAAAAGCCTTGGTTCAGATCACATATTTCTGGGTTTTTGTCTAGAATCTGGTATATTATTGACCGTTTTTTAAATCAAGCTAGCGGTTATTATCCAAACTTTTGAGATAAGTGACGGCTACTTTTATGAGTGAATCGAGAATCCATGTCTACTCCACAGATTGATAAGTTAAGAAATATCGCGATCATCGCGCACGTTGACCACGGTAAAACGACTTTGGTTGATAAACTACTACAACAGTCAGGCACTCTTGAGTCTCGTGGTGAAGCTGAAGAGCGTGTCATGGATTCGAATGACATCGAAAAAGAGCGTGGCATTACAATCCTTGCTAAGAACACAGCAATCAACTGGAATGATTACCGCATCAACATCGTAGATACTCCGGGACACGCGGACTTCGGTGGTGAAGTTGAGCGTATCATGTCTATGGTTGATTCTGTTCTGCTTATCGTTGACGCAGTTGATGGCCCAATGCCTCAAACTCGTTTCGTAACGCAAAAAGCATTCGCACACGGTCTTAAGCCAATCGTTGTAATCAACAAGATTGACCGCCCAGGCGCTCGTCCTGATTGGGTTATGGATCAAGTATTCGACCTTTTCGACAACCTAGGTGCTACAGATGAGCAACTAGACTTCACCGTTGTTTACGCTTCAGCTCTAAACGGTTGGGCAACAATGACTGAAGGTGAAACTGGCGAGAACATGGAACCATTGTTCCAAGCTGTTGTTGATACAGTAGAAGCGCCAGCAGTTGACCTTGACGGTCCACTACAAATGCAAATTTCGCAACTTGATTACAGCTCTTATGTAGGTGTTATCGGTGTTGCTCGTGTTACTCGTGGTTCTGTTAAGCCAAACCAACAAGTAACTATCGTGAATGCTGAAGGCAAAAAACGTAACGGTAAAGTAGGTACTGTACTTGGTTACCTAGGTCTTGAGCGTCACGAAGTAGAACAAGCTAACGCTGGCGACATCATTGCAATCACAGGTCTTGGTGAGTTGAAAATTTCAGACACTATCTGTGACGTAAACACTGTTGAAGCAATGGAACCACTGTCTGTTGATGAACCAACAGTAACAATGACGTTCCAAGTAAACACTTCTCCGTTCGCGGGTAAAGAAGGTAAGTTTGTAACTTCACGTAACATCCTTGAGCGTCTTGAAAAAGAATTGGTTCATAACGTTGCACTACGTGTTGAAGAAACTGAAAGTCCAGACCGTTTCCGCGTATCAGGCCGTGGTGAACTTCACCTTTCTATCCTGATCGAAAACATGCGTCGTGAAGGTTTCGAGCTAGCAGTATCTCGTCCAGAAGTAATCATCAAAGAAGAAGATGGTCAGAAAATGGAACCGTTCGAAACGGTTACTATCGATGTAGTTGAAGAGCACCAAGGTGCGATCATGGAAAGCATCGGTCTACGTAAGGGTGAGCTAACAGATATGGCACCAGATGGTAAAGGCCGTGTTCGCATGGACTTCATGATGCCTTCTCGTGGTCTTATCGGTTTCCAAACTGAATTCCTTACAATGACGTCTGGTTCTGGTCTTATTTACCACTCGTTCGATCACTACGGTCCTTACAAAGGCGGTATCATTGGTCAACGTAACAACGGTGTTCTAATCTCGAACGCGACTGGTAAAGCACTGACTTACGCATTGTTCTTCCTTCAAGCTCGTGGTCGTCTATTTACAGAGCACGCTGATGAAGTTTATGAAGGTCAAGTAATCGGTATTCACAACCGTTCAAACGACCTGACAGTAAACTGTCTGAAAGGTAAGCAACTAACGAACGTTCGTGCATCTGGTACTGATGAAGCACAAGTTCTTTCTCCACCGATCAAGCACACTCTAGAGCAAGCTCTTGAGTTTATCGATGAAGATGAACTAGTAGAAGTAACGCCACTAAACGTACGTATCCGTAAGAAGCTTCTTACTGAAAACGAACGTAAGCGTGCAGCACGTCCAGCTAAGGCTTAATCGCCAGCTGACTAGCTTCTAGCTATTCAAGCAATACGTTTTAGAATAAATAAGAAAGCCCCGAGTAGCCTAGCTGCTCGGGGCTTTTGTTTTATGTGGTGTTAGAGTTGATACGGGTAAACGAGATGCGAGATACGAAAGGCGTTTAAGTATTCGTCATCCTCAAGAGGGAGGGACGACCGAGTTGGGGATCTAGCTTTTGATACCTAAGTAACGCTCAACGAATTGAAGCCGCTCATCGACTGATATAAATGGCACCTCGACAACCTCATAGCCAAGCTCTTGATAGACTCTGACTAGCGCGTGGTGAATGTCTAACGCTTCCTCAAACGGATAAGGTCTCACATCATCTTGTACGTAAATCGATGCCTCAGGATGACAGAACAAGACTTGTGAGTGGTAGCCTTGGCTCGCTTCTCGGTAGTTCGCATCAATCTCAAGATTAGCCTGATCTAAGTAACCACAGATATCTGGAATCGCACGGTCAAGAAAAGCAATTTGGTGCTGCTTCGCTTGCTCTTTTTGCTCGCTCATCACGTCTAAACACAAGCGAGCAAAGCCCGGTAGGTCTAACCAAGGTAAGATACCGTTCTCAAGTTGGCTCTGCTGTTCTATCAGGTGGCGAGAGGACTCTGCGAAGGTTGGGTAACCCATGTCACCCAAGGCGTTAATCAGAGTTGTTTTTCCGGCTCCGGGACCGCCAGTAATAATGATAGGCTTCATCGTGTCCTGTCTCTGAAACGTTATTTTTGGTTGAGTTGTGCTAAGAACTTATCCGACTCAGCTATCGCAGCATTCATCTGTGTTATTGCGTAGGCGATGTCTTTTTCTAAGCTCATAAACTCTCCCTGCAATGAACCAACGGCACTCGCATTGAGGTTGTGTTTGAGATAAAGCGTGTTGTCGCGAAGAGTGTTGAGTACCGGATCCATTTTCTTCTCAGCCCGTTTCATCGCTGAAAGCATGGTCTGGTAAGATGATTTGGTTTCACGCAGCTTTTTCTCACTTGAACGACGCAGTGAATCGCTGGTGTAAAGGTCCAACTCTCCCTGCCATTCTGCAAATAGCGCATCCGACACATCTTCAATCGCAGCAATGCGGTCACTGACATTTTGTGCGGCTTTTTCACTGTCTTGGTATTTATCATTAATCTTGTTGTACATGTCTTCAAGGTCGCCGCCACTAAAATTAGTTAGGCTACTCAAAGCTTCAAGTGCGCTAGTAAACTCTTCTTGAGCGTCCTGTTGCGACTCTTTAGCGTCTTCCACTCTATCAACCATAATGTCACGCTTGTGGTAACCCACTTGCTCCATGGCGGAGTAATAAGCTGATTGGCATCCAGTAAGAGTAAAAATAGAGAGGACTATAACTATTAAATAAGGCATCCTAGTTTCCCATAGTTAAATAATATCAATCGTAGTAAATAACTGCTCAACCTAGCTTGTTAAAATGCTCGATAACGGCGTTAGAATTTTTGATTGTAGAATGACTACTTATCGAAACTATTCTTTGCCGAGAAGGGCTTCCTTGTTCTCAAGCCTTTTTCCTACGCTATTTTCGAACATTTACTTACTGTGATTAATATAACGGAATATTAATTAGGACTATGAACGAGTTACCAAGGAGTTACAAGTTGAAGATAAAAAAGGCAGCTACAGGAAGCATCCAGTTTTCCCGCTATCTTCTTACGCGGATGACGCACGATAGAGTTAATGTGAATGCAGGGTACTTGGCGTACATTACTTTGCTCTCGATCGTACCGATGTTGACGGTTTTGCTCTCTATTTTGTCGTCATTTTCAGTTTTTGCTGATGTTGGTTTAGTGATTCAAAACTTCGTTATTACCAACTTTGTTCCCGCTTCCGGGGATGCGGTGCATGGTGCTTTACTGGAGTTTGTTGCTAATACCGGCAAGATGACGGCGGTGGGCAGTGTGTTCTTATTCATTGCCGCTCTGATGCTGATCTCCAATATTGATAAAAACCTAAACTACATCTGGCGAGTAACGGAAAAGCGACGTGCTGTGTTGTCTTTTTCGATGTATTGGATGGTGCTAACACTTGGGCCTATTTTGATCGGAGCGAGCATTGCTGCAACGTCGTATGTGACATCATTAAACTTGTTACAAAACGAAGTCGTGTCGAGTGCTTTTAATACCGTGATTCGCAAGCTCCCTTTGATTACCTCATTCTTTGCGTTTTTCGGTCTGTATCTGTTGGTTCCCAACAAAAAGATTCACTTTTCTCATGCGGCAGCTGGCTCTCTAGTGGCGGCTCTGTTGTTCGAACTCAGCAAGAAAGGCTTTGCAGCTTACATTACTCAGTTTCCGTCTTACCAGTTGATTTATGGCGCATTAGCGGCGATTCCCATTCTTTTTGTTTGGGTCTATTTGTGCTGGTTGATTGTGTTAGTGGGTGCTGAAGTGACGGCCGCGTTGGGCGAGCAGGAACAGTGGAGTGACTCTCAAGAAATGGTACACTCGTCGGATAAAGACAAAATTACAGAGCAAGGAAACAACAGTGATAGCACTGATCCAGAGAGTAAGTGAAGCTGCCGTCCGTGTTGATGGCGAAGTAGTGGGTGAGATTGAGCAAGGCTTATTAGTTCTGTTAGGTGTAGAAAAAGGTGATGACGAAGCCAAAGCCAAACGTTTGATGGAACGAGTGACCACTTATCGTGTCTTTGGAGATGAAGACGATAAAATGAACCTTAACGTGAAGCAGGTAGAAGGTAAGGTATTAGTGGTGTCTCAATTCACTTTGCCAGCTGACACCAAGAAAGGGACACGAGCTGGATTTTCTCGCGGTGCTCACCCAGAAGATGCAGAGCGTCTTTACAACTACTTCTCTGACCAATGTGAATCAGTGTTGCCAACGGAACGTGGCCGATTCGCAGCCGACATGAAAGTGTCTTTGGTTAATGATGGCCCAGTGACATTCTGGCTGCAGGTTTAGGCTTAAAGGAATAAGCATGTTTAAACTCATAACCCCGACCACCGAAAATCAACTGAACAAGTATTACCATTTTCGTTGGCAAATGCTCCGTGAACCTTGGCGAATGCCGGTCGGTTCAGAGCGCGATGAATATGACCCAATGAGTCACCATCGCATGATTGTTGATGGTCGAGGTCGCCCGATGGCGATTGGTCGTCTCTATATCACCCCAGATCTAGAGGGGCAGATTCGCTATATGGCGGTGAAGAACTCTCGCCAAAGCAAAGGCATGGGCTCACTTATCTTGGTTGCGCTAGAGTCACTGGCACGTCAAGAAGGTGCGAAGCGTTTGGTGTGTAATGCTCGTGAAGATGCGATCTCATTCTATGAGAAGAATGAGTTTGAGCGTCGTGGTGAGATTAACGACCAACGTGGGCCTGTGCGTCACCAACAGATGGTAAAACCTCTTGATCCAATGGCTGATGTACTGCGCAAACCAGAATGGTGTAATGAGCTTCAGCAGCGCTGGGAGCATCAGATTCCGATCAGTGACAAGATGGGCATCAAGATTAACCAATACACGGGTTATCAGTTCGAGTGTAGTGCTCAGTTGAATCCAAACCTTAACCCTCATAACACCATGTTTGCTGGCTCAGCCTTTACCTTGGCGACCTTAACCGGTTGGGGTATGACTTGGTTACTAATGAAGGAGCGTGGGTTGACAGGTGATATTGTACTAGCAGATAGTAATATTCGTTACCGTCATCCAGTTGAGCAAAACCCAGTGGCATCCACGTCATTGGATGGGATCAGTGGCGATTTAGATCGCCTCGCGTCTGGAAGAAAAGCTCGTATCATCATTCACGTGACCATTAACAGTGGCGACGTGGAGGCGGTTGAGTTTACGGGAACCTATATGCTGATCCCTGACTACAAAAAGAGATTATCAACAGACTCCAACGTAAGCGTATAGCTGACAATGGCTAGCAGATAAAGATACAGATAGAAGGCGCTACTCTTGTGGAGTGGCGCTTTTTTGTTGGCAGTCGTTAATCTCGGAATACTCAGCTTGGGTGAGCTTTCCTGATATTTGGTGGCATGGGTCGGATAGTGAAATAGAGAGAGTGTGTTGCTCGGTTTTTAGCAAGTCGAGCTCTCCAGAAATTTCGCCATTTAACGTTTGAATCCTTTGTTCGCTTTGCTCTGCTGCCGATGCACCAATAATGTGCACTGGTTCAAGTGTGAAGCGTCCACGGTCAAAATTCGCATTGAGCTCTGGGATTTCAAATACGTTATCAGTCGATGTTTCAGAAAGCTTATCATTAAAGGTCATCACACCTTGGCGAACGCTACCAGTGAGTTGACCTGTTGTGGAATAGCCGAGCATTAATGAATCGCCGTATAAACCCGCAGCTTGAAGTTCAAATTCGCCATAACCGGTTGCGTCGAGCGGTAGTTCAAGTTGCTGTAACATGGGGGCTATCGGTAATCCATCGGCAGAGATCTCTAAGCTCCATGGCTTACTGATTTTGTTGAAGTCGAGTGTTGCGTTGGCTTCAATATAGCCGTGCTTTAGTGGCATAAACAGGCGTGTCAGCGTCCATTTTCCTTGCTCGCTATTCATCTCAACCACCGGCTGTGCGCTAATAATGTTTTGATAGCTGGCATCATTCGCGCTGGCCATCAGCTTTCCTTGCCACAGACCTAGCTTTCTATCCTGTAAAAGTTGAACTTGATACCCCTCGATATGTAATCCTGAGACCTGCCAGTAAGGCTTTTGTGCAAGTTGGATAAGTTGGTTGCGTTCTATGTTAATTCGGCTAATTTCGACATTCTGGAGCTGCGTGAGCCAAGGTATCAAGCGAGTGGCGGGTAGAGGGCTATCTTGGCTTTCCGTAATCCACTTTATACCTTGCAGGTCGAGCTGTGCTAATAGAATGCTGTTAGGGGTTACTTTGCCATTAAGTTGAACAGTGCCCTGTAGGAATTGAGTATAGAAGTCTTCAATCAGAATCTGGTTCGGAGCTAAATTGAGCTTGATACTTGGCTCGATGAACATGTCATCATCAATGCTCACTCCCTCTGCTTGCAGAGAGAAAATGGCTCTCTGTTGCTTCCACAGCTCAAAAGGCAGTTGGATATTTTCTAACGAGGCATCAAAAGCTGCGAGGTGGCCATCTTGCCACTCTACATCGCTACGCAGAATATCTAAGCTATTGATGTGATTGATCTGAATACCTGCCACATCCCATTCTTTGCTTAGTAGGCTTTGGGTCTGTTTCTGATTGAGTCGCAAGCCATCGACGGTCACATTCACCAACGACCAATCTTGCTGATACTGCTCTGCTTGACCAGAAATTTTGGCACCACGCCAGTCAAACGAAGCGCCATACAGGGTGCTATCACTTGGTTTAAGATCTAGGTCAATCAACAGGTTATCGAACGCTTCGCCTTGCCAATACAGCTGTGAGGCAGAAAGTTGGGTTTTTCCATAAGGTAGAAGTGAGTTGTCGTTGTTCCACGTTGGGTCGGAGATCTGAAGATCGATGCCTCGCGCGTTAAAGTCTGGGGTTGAAAAGTCGAGATTGTTGATGGCCAGCTGGTGGATCTTAATGCTTGGCTGGGTAAATAAAGAGGTGAACGTTTCTAGGTCGTCGGCTTCTAACTGTAGGCCACTGATTAAAACGGATTCAAAGACCAGTTTGGCCTCCGTAATCGAGCTGGAGCTGAACCAAAGGTCAATCTTGTCGATATACAGCGGTGTTTGTTTTTCAGGTTGGCTTTGGGTAATGCCCATTAAGGTGATGTGATAAGGCGCCTGGTACTCAACATCTTCAATGAGCACACGTTGTTCAATCGCATGTTTGATAAAAAAGTTAGTAATATCCGTACGGTATTGGGTTTGTAGGCTTAATAGCAATGCTGCGATAGTTGCAACGGCGATAGCCAACGCAATGCCGAACACCATGAATACCTTTTTCATTCCCTGAAAGCCTTAAATTTCAATTGTCTCAAAACAGAGTGGAACAAAAAGGGACAAGCAGCAACAAAAAAGCCCCTCAAAAGAGGGGCTTGCTACAAAAATATCACTTTAAATTGGACGTTCGCTTTTGGCTAAGCCCGAGCAGATGGTTGTGTTAGTCCAGTTGAGGGCCTGCCGCAACCAGTGACTTACCTTCAGCGTTGTCTGTGTACTTATCAAAGTTGTTGATGAAGCGCTCTGCTAGATCTTTCGCTTTGCTTTCCCATTGTAGAGGGTCAGTGTACGTGTCACGTGGGTCAAGAATCGCTGGGTCAACATCGTGCAACGCTAGTGGTACTTCTAGGTTAAACATAGGGATAACCTTAGTCTCAGCTTGGTCGATTGAGCCATCTAGGATAGCGTCGATGATGCCACGAGTATCTTGGATTGAGATACGTTTGCCAGTGCCATTCCAACCAGTGTTCACAAGGTAAGCTTCAGCGCCAGCTGCTTCCATACGCTTCACAAGTACTTCAGCGTACTGAGTTGGGTGAAGAGTTAGGAATGCCGCCCCAAATGCCGCAGAGAACGTTGGTGTTGGTTCAGTAATACCACGCTCTGTACCTGCTAGTTTCGCAGTGAAGCCAGATAGGAAGTGGTACTTCGTTTGCTCTGGAGTCAGTTTAGAAACAGGTGGTAACACACCAAATGCATCAGCAGTCAGGAAGATAACCTTTTGAGCGTGACCGGCTTTTGATACTGGCTTAACGATGTTGTCGATATGGTGAATCGGGTAAGAAACACGAGTGTTCTCGGTTTTTGAGCCGTCATCAAAATCGATAGAACCATCGCCACGAACCGTTACGTTTTCTAGTAGCGCATCGCGACGGATTGCATTGTAGATTTCAGGTTCTGCTTCTTTAGATAGGCGAATGGTCTTGGCGTAACAACCACCTTCGAAGTTGAAGATACCATCGTCATCCCAACCGTGCTCATCATCACCGATTAGCTCACGTTTAGGGTCGGTTGATAGGGTTGTTTTACCGGTACCTGATAGGCCGAAGAAAATCGCTACATCGCCTTCTTCACCGACGTTAGCACTACAGTGCATTGAAGCAATGCCTTGCAGAGGAAGTAGGTAGTTCATCATTGCGAACATGCCTTTCTTCATCTCACCGCCGTACCAAGTACCACCGATGATTTGAACGCGCTCTGTTAGGTTGAAAGCAACGAAGTTTTCAGAGTTTAAACCCTGCTTTTCCCAGTTAGGGTTAGTTGTTTTAGCACCGTTCATTACCACGAAATCAGGTTCGAACGTTGCTAGCTCTTCGTCTGTTGGACGAATGAACATGTTCTTAACGAAGTGCGCTTGCCATGCTACTTCAGTGATAATACGTACACTTAAGCGCGTATCAGGGTTAGCACCACAGTAACCGTCAATGACAAACAGGCGCTTGCCAGATAGCTGAGTTGTCACAAGCTCTTTAAGCTCATCCCATACTTCAGTTGTAATCGGTTTGTTGTCGTTTTTGCCTTGATCTGACCACCACATGGTATCGCGCGTGGTGTCATCTTTAACAATGTACTTATCTTTTGGTGAGCGGCCAGTAAAGATACCAGTGTCAACCGCAACAGAGCCTAGTTCCGTTACTACGCCTTTTTCGTAGCCTTCCAAACCTGGCAGTGTCTCTTCAACGAATAACTGCTCGTAGCTAGGGTTACGAAGAACTTCAGTAACGCCAGTCAGTCCGTGCTTAGTTAGATCAATTTGTGCAGCCTTAGTATGTTCCATAACGGTCATAGGTGCTCCTTGTAGGATATTTTGTAGGGATTTTGTATTAATTTTTTATTGTTATCTGCTCACCATGCTAGCAACGAGGCTCGGGGGAAACAGGGATATAGCTCAAAAAATATCCATATTAACCATGGGGTTTTAAGCGCCTCATCACATATTGGCCTGACTAGTCTATCCTGTACGCAAACCTTTGCGCTAGAGGAGAGAACATTATTAATTGATTAAAATTAAGAGGTGATTTTATTACGAGATGTTACGGAGTTTGCGATATTTTGATCACAAAAAAGGCCAGCGTTGCGCTGACCTTTTTGGGGTAAATTACGTGTTTTTGGTACGCCGTAAATTAATGAACCGTATTGCTGCCTTTATCTGCTGCTTCTGCATACAGAGCGTCAACATCATTCTTGTCGAACGAGTAGTTTGTGCCACAGTAATCGCAGTGTAGAGCAACGCTACCTTCCGTGCTAAGAATGTCGTAGATCTCTTCTTGAGCGACAGTAATGATAGCGGCACCGCTTCGGTCACGTGAACAACCACAGAAGAATTCAACCGGTTGTGGTGTGAACAGTTGTACTTTCTCTTGGTTGTACAAACGGTAAAGCAGTTCGTTTGCTTCTAGAGTGAATAGCTCTTCATTTTTAACTGTGTCAGTTAGCTGCTCTAGGTGCTCGAAGTCGTCTGGCGTACCAGTGCCGTCTGGCATCACTTGTAGCAACATACCAGCAGCGTGTGCTTTACCTTCATGCTCACCAGTGCGCAACCATAGACGTGTCTTTAGCTGTTCAGAGTTTGCGAAGTAACCTTCAAGGACTTCAGCTAAAGTGTCACCTTCAAGACCAACGATACCTTGGTAACGCTCACCTTTCTTAGGATCGATAGTGATCACTAGGTGACCTTTACCTATTAGATCGTGCAGGCCAGCGTCGTCGGCAATGTCACCATCAAAGCGAGCAACGCCACGGATCTTCTGATCGTTATCGCCATTGATAACAGCTAGAGATACAGGGCCATCACCTTGCAGTTGCATCGTGATAGAGCCTTCAAACTTTAGAGTCGCTGTTAGTAGCGTCGTTGAAACCAGTAGCTCACCCAACAGCTTTTGTACTGGCGCTGGGTATTCCTTGCTAGAAATAATCTGTTGGTACGCTTCGTCCATCTGTACCAATTCACCACGAACTGATAGGTCTTCAAATAGGTAGCGATTTAAAACATTACTTGTAGACATTGGGTTGGCCATTTGGCTATTCCTTCTAGCTTATTGAGTCTTGAACTTGATGATGTCACGACGTTGCTTTTTATCTGGGCGACGTTCTGGTGCTGGGCTATGAGCGTTCAGTTTACGTTGTGTTGCAAACTCTTCTCTCTTTGCCAAGCTCTCGGTGGTTTCTTCATAGAGGGTTTGAGCTATAGGAGCTCCACCACGATGGGCCGAGATTTTCTCGATTGTCACCGTCTTTTCTTCATTACCTTGGCGCAGGGTAATCACTGCTCCAAGTTCGACAATTTTACTTGGCTTGCTGCGCTGACCATTATAGTGGACTTTGCCACCATCGACCATATTGCGAGCAATCGACCGGGTTTTGTAAAAACGAGCTGCCCACAACCATTTATCGAGTCTGACAGCTTCATTAGTAGTTTTCATATAGGGCTGCGCCTTATTAAGTGAGAAATGAATGCGGTTTAACTGTAATGAACAGTGCGCAACATGCTTTTAATTACATTAAGTAGAAGCTTAAAGTGGAGGCGGTTGGCATTTTTTTCAAGTCATAATACAAAATAGCCATGTAATGCCGCTTTATAGATTTGCTATGATATAGTTCAGGATCTTATGCTTAAATAAGCTTGGTATCGAACGAATGAATAAAAAAGCTGAAAGTTTAATGATTTGCAGCATTTGTCGTCATGAAAAGGGGCAAGGAAAGTGAACTTTTTAGAGCTCAAGAATCGCGCAGGAAATTCTCCTGTGTTGAGCCGCTTATTAGAAAATGGATTTGTACTTCAGCAGAAACTAAGCCTAGCGATGTGTTGTATGTTGATTGCAGCTTCCGCATGGATTTTAGGACAGCTTGCATGGTTTATTGAACCTGCTGAGCAAACCGTCGTGCCTTGGAAAGCAACAGCTTCATCGTCTTCTACTCCTCAATCGACCCTTGATATCTCTTCTTTGCAGCGGAGCAACCTTTTTGGTGCCTATAACCCAAGCACGCCAGTTGTGGTTGAACAGCAAGTTATCCAAGATGCGCCAAAGACACGATTAAATCTAGTTTTAGTCGGTGCTGTTGCCAGTTCTAATCCAAAACGGAGCTTAGCCGTGATCGCCAATCGCGGTACGCAGGCGACCTACGGAATTAATGAAGAGATAGAAGGCACTAGAGCTAAGCTTAAAGCCGTATTAGTCGATCGTGTGATTATTGATAACTCAGGTCGAGACGAAACCTTGATGCTTGAAGGTATTGAGTACAAGCGTTTAGCTGTCTCAGCCCCTGCGCCACCTCGCGCTTCTTCTTCGGTTCGTGGTAATAACCCTGCTTCAGCAGAGCAAAAGCTAGATGAAATTAAAGCGAAGATAATGAAAGATCCGCAACAAATCTTCCAATATGTTCGACTGTCCCAGGTCAAGCGCGACGATAAAGTGATTGGTTATCGAGTGAGTCCAGGCAAAGATTCAGAACTTTTTAACTCAGTAGGGCTCCAAAACGGAGATATCGCGACTCAGTTAAATGGGCAAGACCTGACAGACCCCGCTGCTATGGGCAACATATTCCGTTCTATCTCAGAGCTGACAGAGCTAAATCTCGTCGTCGAGAGAGATGGTCAACAACATGAAGTGTTTATTGAATTTTAAAACTTTGCGTCTAACGAAGGACGAAAGTGTAGGAGAAGTACGTGAAGCATTGGTTTAAGAAAAGTGCATGGTTATTGGCAGGAAGCTTAATCTGCACACCCGCCGCCATCGCGAGTGATTTTAGTGCCAGCTTTAAAGGCACTGATATTCAAGAGTTTATTAATATTGTTGGTCGTAATCTAGAGAAGACGATCATCGTCGACCCTTCGGTGCGCGGAAAAATCGATGTACGCAGCTACGACGTACTCAATGAAGAGCAATATTACAGCTTCTTCTTAAACGTATTAGAAGTGTACGGCTATGCAGTCGTTGAAATGGACTCGGGTGTTCTTAAGATCATCAAAGCGAAAGATTCTAAAACCTCGGCAATCCCAGTTGTTGGCGACCGTGATTCGATCACAGGCGACAGCGTTGTGACACGTGTTGTGACGGTTCGTAATGTCTCGGTTCGTGAGCTATCTCCTCTGCTTCGTCAACTGAATGACAACGCGGGCGCGGGCAACGTGGTGCACTACGATCCTGCAAATATCATCTTGATTACCGGCCGTGCGGCGGTTGTAAACCGTTTAGCAGAGATCATCAAGCGTGTAGACCAAGCGGGTGATAAAGAGATTGAGGTCGTTGAACTAAAGAATGCTTCCGCCGCGGAGATGGTGCGTATAGTCGATGCACTAAGTAAAACCACAGATGCTAAAAACACCCCTGCCTTCCTGCAGCCTAAATTAGTTGCCGATGAGCGTACCAATGCAATTCTTATCTCAGGCGACCCTAAAGTACGCAGTCGTTTAAGAAAGTTGATTGAACAGCTTGATGTTGAAATGGCGACTAAGGGTAACAACCAAGTTATCTACCTTAAATACGCAAAAGCGGAAGACTTAGTCGATGTGCTGAAAGGCGTGTCTGACAACCTGCAATCAGAGAAACAAACATCAACCAAAGGCAGTTCATCGCAGCGCAACCAAGTGATGATTTCGGCTCACAGCGATACTAACTCGTTGGTGATTACCGCACAGCCAGACATCATGAACGCGCTGCAAGACGTGATCGCTCAACTCGATATCCGTCGTGCTCAAGTGTTGATTGAAGCCTTAATTGTTGAAATGGCAGAAGGTGACGGCGTTAACCTGGGTGTGCAGTGGGGCAACCTAGAAACGGGTGCCATGATTCAGTACAGCAATACCGGTGCATCGATTGGCGGTGTGATGGTGGGTCTAGAAGAAGCAAAAGACTCGACAACAACTAAAGCGGTTTACGATAAGGATAATAATTTCCTACGTAATGAAACCACGACAGAAAAGGGTGACTATTCAACGTTAGCATCTGCTCTTTCTGGCGTTAATGGTGCTGCAATGAGTGTGGTTATGGGCGACTGGACAGCGTTGATCAGTGCGGTAGCAACCGATTCAAACTCAAACATTCTGTCTTCTCCAAGTATCACGGTGATGGATAACGGCGAAGCGTCGTTTATCGTTGGTGAAGAGGTGCCTGTTCTAACGGGTTCGACCGCCGGTTCAAGTAACGATAACCCATTCCAAACGGTTGAACGTAAAGAAGTGGGTATTAAGCTAAAAGTCGTACCGCAAATCAATGAAGGTGACTCGGTTCAACTGCAAATAGAACAAGAAGTGTCGAACGTATTAGGGGCAAACGGGGCCGTAGATGTTCGTTTTGCTAAGCGTCAGCTAAATACGTCAGTGATTGTTCAAGATGGTCAAATGCTGGTGTTGGGTGGCTTGATTGACGAGCGCGCACTGGAGAGTGAGTCTAAGGTCCCATTCTTGGGGGATATTCCTGTTCTTGGACATCTGTTCAAATCAACCAGTACTCAGGTTGAGAAAAAGAACCTAATGGTATTCATCAAGCCAACCATTATTCGTGATGGCATGACGGCAGATGGTATCACACAACGCAAATACAACTTTATCCGTGCTGAGCAACTGTATAAGGCAGAGCAAGGCTTGAAACTGATGGATAACGATAATATTCCAGTACTTCCTAAGTTTGGCGATAGCATGAATCATCCTGCTGAAATCCAAGCCTTCATCGATCAAATGGAAGCAGAATAATGGCTGAATTGGTAGGGGCGGCACGTACTTATCAGCGCTTGCCGTTTAGCTTTGCGAATCGCTACAAGATGGTGTTGGAATATCAGCACCCGGAGCGCGCGCCAGTACTTTATTATGTTGAACCCCTGAAATCGGCGGCGATCATTGAAGTGAGCCGTGTTGTGAAAAATGGCTTCACGCCACAAGCGATCAGCGCAGACGAATTTGATAAAAAACTGACGGACGCGTATCAGCGTGACTCGTCGGAAGCTCGACAGTTAATGGAAGATATTGGTGCCGACAATGACGACTTTTTCTCGTTAGCGGAAGAGTTGCCACAAGACGAAGACTTGCTTGAATCAGAAGACGACGCACCGATCATCAAGTTAATAAATGCGATGTTGGGTGAGGCGATTAAAGAAGGCGCTTCGGATATTCATATCGAAACCTTCGAAAAGTCACTGTCGATCCGTTTCCGTATTGATGGTGTGCTGCGTGATGTGTTAGCACCAAGCCGTAAGTTGGCTCCGCTGTTGGTTTCGCGTGTCAAGGTTATGGCTAAGCTGGATATCGCGGAAAAACGCGTGCCACAAGACGGTCGTATTTCTCTACGTATCGGTGGCCGAGCGGTTGATGTGCGTGTGTCTACCATGCCTTCTTCACACGGTGAACGTGTAGTAATGCGTCTGTTGGACAAAAACGCCACTCGCCTAGATCTACACAGTTTGGGTATGACGGCAGAGAACCACGAGAACTTTCGTAAACTTATTCAGCGTCCACACGGTATTATCTTGGTTACCGGTCCTACGGGTTCGGGTAAATCAACGACCTTGTACGCTGGCCTGCAAGAACTCAACAGTAACGAACGCAACATCCTTACCGTTGAAGACCCAATTGAATTTGATATTGATGGTATTGGTCAAACACAGGTAAACCCTAAGGTTGATATGACCTTTGCGCGCGGCTTACGCGCCATTCTTCGTCAAGATCCCGATGTGGTAATGATTGGTGAGATCCGTGATTTAGAGACTGCTGAGATCGCTGTTCAAGCCTCTTTGACGGGTCACTTAGTCATGTCGACTCTTCACACCAATACGGCAATCGGTGCGATCACGCGTCTGCGTGATATGGGCATTGAACCTTTCTTGATCTCTTCTTCTCTGCTGGGTGTTTTGGCTCAGCGCTTGGTTCGTACTCTGTGTAACGACTGTAAAGAACCTTACGAAGCAGATAAAGAACAGAAAAAGCTGTTTGGGTTGAAGAAGAAAGAGAGCCTCACACTGTACCATGCAAAAGGTTGTGAAGAGTGTGGCCATAAAGGTTATCGAGGTCGTACCGGTATTCATGAGCTACTGATGATTGACGATTCGGTACAAGAGCTGATTCACAGTGAAGCTGGTGAACAGGCAATTGAGAAAGCGATTCGTGGCACAACCCCAAGTATTCGAGATGATGGCTTGAGCAAAGTTCTGAAAGGGGTAACGTCCTTAGAAGAAGTGATGCGAGTGACTAAGGAAGTCTAGTATGGCGGCATTTGAATACAAAGCGCTGGATGCCAAAGGTAAGAGCAAAAAGGGTTCGATTGAAGCGGATAATGCTCGTCAGGCTCGCCAACGTTTAAAAGAACAAGGTTTAATGCCGGTTGAGATGACCGAAGCTAAGGCGAAAAATGCGAAAGGTACTCAGCCTTCGACCAGCTTTAAGCGTGGTATCAGTACGCCAGATCTTGCGTTGATTACTCGTCAAATATCCACGCTCGTTCAATCAGGTATGCCGCTAGAAGAGTGCTTGAAAGCGGTAGCTGAGCAGTCTGAAAAGCCACGTATTCGAACTATGTTACTGGCAGTTCGATCTAAAGTGACAGAAGGTTATTCGCTAGCGGATAGCTTGTCTGATTATCCACACATCTTCGATGAACTGTTTAGGGCCATGGTTGCGGCGGGTGAGAAGTCTGGTCACTTAGATGCGGTATTGGAGCGACTGGCCGATTACGCAGAAAATCGTCAGAAGATGCGCTCTAAGCTGCTACAAGCGATGATCTACCCTGTGGTTCTGGTGGTGTTTGCGGTGACGATTGTTTCGTTCCTGTTGGCAACCGTGGTACCTAAGATCGTCGAGCCTATTATCCAAATGGGCCAAGAGCTTCCTCAGTCGACACAATTTTTATTGGCATCGAGTGAATTTATCCAGAATTGGGGCATCCAATTACTGTTGTTGATCATTGGTGTGATTGTGTTGATTAAGACCGCGCTAAAAAAGCCGGGTGTTCGCATGAACTGGGATCGCAAACTATTGAGTATTCCGCTGATCGGCAAGATTGCGAAAGGGATCAATACCTCTCGTTTTGCACGAACACTCTCAATTTGTACCTCGAGTGCGATTCCAATCCTTGAAGGGATGAAGGTCGCGGTTGATGTGATGTCGAATCAACATGTGAAACAACAAGTATTACAGGCTTCAGACAGTGTTAGAGAAGGCGCAAGCCTACGTAAAGCGTTGGATCAAACCAAACTCTTTCCACCGATGATGCTGCATATGATTGCCAGTGGTGAGCAGAGTGGTCAGTTGGAACAGATGCTGACAAGAGCGGCAGACAACCAAGACCAAAGCTTTGAGTCGACGGTCAATATCGCGTTAGGCATTTTCACCCCAGCGCTTATCGCGTTGATGGCCGGTTTGGTGCTGTTTATCGTGATGGCGACACTGATGCCGATGCTTGAAATGAACAATTTAATGAGTGGATAACGTACTGCTCATCAGACGTTAGTTTTTGGATTATCGAGAAGAAGGGCATTATTACCTTCAGCTCGCTATCTGTAATTTGGAGAAAATAATGAAAAATAAAATGAAAAAACAGTCAGGCTTTACTCTATTGGAAGTGATGGTTGTTGTGGTTATTCTTGGTGTTTTAGCCAGCTTTGTTGTTCCTAACCTTTTGGGTAACAAAGAGAAGGCGGATCAACAGAAAGCCATCACGGATATCGTGGCGCTAGAGAACGCGCTAGATATGTACAAACTGGATAACAGTGTTTACCCAACAACGGATCAAGGCCTTGATGGATTGGTTTCTAAGCCAAGCAGTCCAGAGCCTCGTAACTACCGTGACGGTGGCTACATTAAGCGTCTGCCTAACGACCCATGGGGCAATGAGTATCAATACCTAAGCCCAGGTGATAACGGTACTATCGATATCTTTACGCTTGGTGCTGACGGCCAAGAAGGCGGTGAAGGTATCGCTGCGGATATCGGTAACTGGAACATGCAGGATTTCCAATAAGCTTCGGCTTATTGTTTGATAAGTTATTGAGCTTGATACGTTATTGATGGTAGGACGTAAACAGATGGAGTCTACAAGGTGAAAACTCAGCAAACACAGCCAGGTTTCACCTTGATTGAGATTCTTTTGGTGTTGGTATTACTGTCAGTAACGGCGGTCGCGGTGATCGCGACTATTCCGACCAATAGCAAAGATGTCGCCAAAAAATACGCTCAAAGTTTTTATCAACGAGTTCAATTACTCAATGAAGAGGCTATTTTGAGTGGCTTGGATTTTGGCGTTCGTGTCGATGAAAAGAAATCGACTTACGTTCTGATGGCTCTGAAGTCAGAAGGTTGGCAAGAAGTCGAATTTGAAAAAATCCCCTCTTCAACTGAATTACCGGAAGAACTCGCGTTGTCACTGACTTTAGGTGGTGGCGCATGGGAAGACGATGATCGTTTGTTCAATCCCGGAAGCTTGTTTGATGAAGATATGTTTGCGGATCTTGAAGAGGAAAAAAAGCCCAAGCCACCTCAGATATACATCTTGTCGAGTGCTGAAATGACGCCATTTGTATTATCGTTTTATCCAAATACCGGAGACACCATACAAGATGGTTGGCGTATTCGGGTGTTGGATAATGGTGTGATTCGACTGCTAGAGCCGGGAGAAGAAGATGAAGAGGAATAACCGTTCTCCTTATCGTTCTCGTGGTATGCCTTTTGGTTCTCGAGGAATGACTCTGCTTGAAGTATTAGTTGCGCTCGCTATCTTCGCTACGGCGGCGATCAGTGTGATTCGTGCTGTCACCCAACACATTAATACCCTCAGTTATTTAGAAGAAAAAACCTTCGCGGCGATGGTTGTTGATAACCAGATGGCCTTAGTCATGCTGCATCCTGAGAAGCTTAAAAAAGCGCAGGGCACGCAAGAGTTAGCGGGAAGAGAGTGGTTCTGGAAGGTGACTCCCATCGATACCAGCGATAATTTATTAAAGGCGTTTGATGTGAGTGCAGCAACCAGTAAGAAAGCGTCTCCAGTGGTCACGGTGCGCAGTTATGTGGTCAATTAAAAGCGTGTCGTTAGCTAAGAGCAAGTCGCCAAGCGAGAGCATGTCCGCCAATAAGCGAGAGCCTCGTAAACAAGGTCTATCTTCAAAAGGGAGAGGCTTTACTTTAATCGAAGTTTTGGTCTCGATTGCCATCTTTTCCACGTTAAGCATGGCGGCTTATCAGGTGGTAAATCAGGTCCAACGAAGCAATGAACTCTCTATTGAGCGCAGTGCTCGTTTAAATCAACTGCAACGCAGTTTAGTCATTTTAGATAATGATTTTCGCCAGATGGCGGTACGACAATTTCGTACCAATGGTGAAGAAGCATCATCTAAGCTGATCCTAATGAAAGAGTATTTACTGGATTCCGACAGTGTTGGCATTATGTTTACTCGCCTTGGTTGGCACAACCCACAGCAGCAGTTCCCTCGCGGAGAAGTCACCAAAGTAGGCTACCGCATAAAAGAGGAAACGCTTGAGCGTGTATGGTGGCGTTACCCCGATACACCTGCCGGCCAACAAGGTGTGATTACTCCTCTGCTTGATGATGTTGAGAACCTGGAGTTCGAGTTTTATGACGGAAGCCGCTGGGGCAAAGAGTGGCAAACCGATAAATCACTGCCTAAAGCGGTGAGACTTAAGCTGACACTGAAAGATTACGGTGAGATAGAACGTGTTTATCTCACACCAAGTGGCGCCTTAGATCAGGTCGATGATTCTTCAAACAGTGACTCTTCAGGCAGTAATGAGGGGAATAATGATTCATCAAACTAATAAGCCTGCACTGACAAGGTCGGCTGTGGGGCGTAAGCAGCGTGGTGTCGCGCTGATCATTATTCTGATGCTTTTGGCGATCATGGCAACCATAGCTGGCAGTATGTCGGAACGTCTGTTTACGCAATTCAAGCGCGTTGGCAATCAACTGAATTACCAACAGGCTTACTGGTATAGCATTGGTGTAGAAGCGCTTGTCCAAGACGGTATTAGGCAAAGTTATAAAGATAGTGATACGGTGAACTTAAGCCAGCCATGGGCGTTAGAAGAGCAGGTATACCCATTGGATTATGGCCAAGTTAAAGGGCGTATCGTTGATGCGCAGGCTTGTTTCAATCTTAATGCGCTCGCTGGGATTACGACGACATCAAGTAACCAAACCCCTTATTTAGTGAAGGTTTGGCAAACCTTACTGGAAAACCAAGATGTGGAGCCTTATCAGGCTGAGGTTATCGCAAATTCAAGTTGGGAATTTCTGGACTCTGATACTCGAGCCACCTCTTCTACGGGTGTAGAAGACAGCACTTATGAGGCGATGAAGCCAGCTTATTTGGCGGCGAATGGCTTAATAGCAGATGAATCGGAGCTGCGAGCCGTTTATCAGGTCTCTGGTGAGGCAATGGAAAAGGTACATCCATTTATTTGCGCTTTGCCCACTGATGATTTCCGATTAAACGTGAATACCATCTCGGAAAAGCAGGCATCTTTACTGGAAGCAATGTTTGCACCCGGTCTAAGTGAATCGGACGCCAAACAGCTGATAGACAAGCGCCCATTTGATGGCTGGGATTCGGTGGATGCGTTTATGGCTGAGCCTGCTATTGTTGGTGTGAGTGCAGAAGTCAGCAAACAAGCGAAAGCATATTTAACTGTAGATAGCGCCTATTTTGAGCTAGATGCAGAGGTATTAGTTGAGCAGTCTCGTGTACGTATACGAACGCTTTTCTATAGTAGTAATAGAGAAACAGTGACGGTAGTACGCCGTCGTTTTGGAGGAATCCGTGAGCGAGTTTCTGACCGTTCGACTGAGTAGCGAACCACAAAGCCCAGTGCAGTGGTTGGTTTGGTCGACAAGCCAACAAGAAGTGATAGCAAGTGGTGAGCTGTCTAGCTGGGATCAGCTTGATGAGTTAACGCCTTACGCTGAAAAGCGTAGCTGTATCGCTTTATTGCCGGGAAATGAGTGCTTAATTAAGCGTGTTGAAATTCCGAAAGGTGCTGCTCGCCAGTTCGACTCTATGCTGCCATTTTTGTTAGAAGACGAAGTGGCACAAGATATCGAAGACTTACATCTAACCATTTTAGATAAAGATGCAACGCACGCTACTGTGTGTGGTGTAGATCGCGAATGGTTAAAACAAGCTTTAGACCAGTTTCGCAAAGTCAATATTATTTTCCGTAAGGTGCTACCAGATACACTAGCCGTGCCTGTTGAAGATCAAGGCATCAGTGCATTGCAAATCGATCAGCATTGGCTATTACGTCAAGGTCACTCTCAACGTCAAGGTAACTATCAAGCCGTATCAATCAGCGAAGCATGGTTAGCGATGTTTTTGCAAAGTGATTGGGTTGTGGCTGACGACGAAGACCAATCTACGACTATCTTCAGCTATACCGCAATGCCGAGCGACGATGTACAGCAGCAAAGCGGTATGGAATGGCAAGCAAAGCCTGCGGAATTGGTGATGTCCTTATTGAGCCAACAAGCGATCACCAGCGGCGTAAATTTACTGACGGGCACCTTTAAAACCAAATCTTCTTTCAGTAAATATTGGCGTGTATGGCAGAAGGTGGCGATCGCTGCTTGCTTGTTGGTGGCCGTGATTGTGACTCAACAAGTGTTGAAGGTGCAGCAATACGAAGCACAAGCACAAGCCTATCGCATGGAGAGTGAGCGTATCTTTAGAGCCGTTCTGCCAGGCAAACAACGAATTCCTACAGTAAGCTACCTTAAGCGTCAGATGAATGATGAAGCTAAGAAATACGGTGGCTCAGGCGATGGTGACTCCTTACTTGGTTGGTTAGCATTGCTGCCAGAAACGTTAGGACAAGTGAAATCGATCGAAGTCGAAAGCATTCGCTATGATGGCAATCGCTCTGAAGTTCGATTACAAGCTAAAAGCGCTGATTTTCAACATTTTGAGACGGCTAAAGTGAAACTTGAAGAGAAGTTTTCCGTTGAACAAGGGCCATTGAACCGTAATGGCGATGCCGTATTTGGTAGTTTTACCCTTAAGCCTCGTCAGTAACTGCGCAAGGAGATCAGTGATGAGAAATATAATTGAGCCACTCCAAGCGTGGTGGACTTCAATAAGTCAAAGAGAGCAACGATTAGTCGTTGGTTGCTCAATTTTATTGGTAGTAGGTATCATTTATTGGGGGCTAATACAGCCCCTCAGTCAGCGAGCTGAACTGGCACAGAGTCGCATTCAAAGTGAAAAGCAACTGCTGGCTTGGGTTACCAATAAAGCCAATGAGGTGGTTGAACTAAGGGGCAATGGTGGCATTAGTGCTAGTCAGCCTCTGAATCAATCCGTGCCCGCATCTATGCGTCGCTTCAAGATTGAATTGATACGAGTGCAACCACGTGGCGAGATGCTGCAAGTGTGGATTAAACCTTTGCCATTTAATCAATTTGTTGATTGGCTGACATACCTGAAAGAAAAGCAGGGTGTTGAGGTTGAGTTTATGGATATTGATCGCTCTGATAGCCTTGGGGTTATTGACGTCAACCGACTACAGTTTAAATGAGGTTAATGTGAAACGCGGTTTATCTTTTAAGTATGGTTTGTTATTTAGCAGCATCTTTATCGTTTTTTTCTCGGTAAGTTTGTTGCTGCACTTGCCGGCTTCTTTTGTTCTCAAGCATGCGCCCGTTGTACGTGGTTTAAGCATTGAAGGTGTTGAGGGCACGGTTTGGCAAGGTCGCGCTAACAATATTGCGTGGCAGCGTGTCAATTACGGCTCAGTGCAGTGGGACTTCCAGTTCTCTAAGCTATTCCAAGCCAAAGCAGAACTTGCGGTTCGCTTTGGACGTAACAGCGATATGAACTTATCTGGTAAAGGGCTTGTCGGGTATAGCATGAGCGGTGCTTACGCGGAAAAATTAGTGGCATCAATGCCAGCTAGTAACGTGATGAAGTATGCGCCAGCGATACCTGTGCCAGTGTCTATTGCAGGACAAGTTGAACTGACTATCAAACATGCGGTTCATGCTCAACCTTGGTGCCAATCGGGTGAAGGTACGCTTGCTTGGTCTGGCGCTGCGGTTGATTCTCCGGTTGGCTCGTTAGATTTTGGCCCTGTGATTGCTGACATCAGTTGTGAAAACAGCACTGTTTCAGCGAAAGGTAATCAGAAGAGTGCTCAAGTTGATAGTGAGTTTTCTGCGAGCGTAACGCCAAATCAAAGCTACACCTCGGCCGCATGGTTTAAGCCGGGCGCTGAATTCCCACCTGCGATGCAGAGTCAGCTTAAGTGGTTGGGCAACCCTGACAGCCAAGGTAAGTACCAATTTACTTATCAAGGCCGTTTTTAGCTAAATAGCTAAGGGTTACTAAACGACGAAATATAAATAAAACGGGCACCTCAGTGAGGTGCCCGTTTTATTTGTTCTGAGAATCTAGAGGATATCTGACGGTTAAAGAGAGCAAGTAAGCCTAGTCTTTACCTTGTAAGATTTCTGCCCACGGTAAGTCAGCATCACCAAGCACAATGAAGTTCGGGTTCTCAAGCGTCTCTCTTTCATTGTACGAAAGCGGCTCTAACTGGGTACTTAAGATTCGTCCGCCAGCTTCTTCAACAATGCACTGGGTTGCTGCGGTATCCCACTCTCCGGTTGGTCCAATACGTAGATAACAGTCCACAGCACCTTCTGCGACTAAACATGCCTTAAGCGCAGCAGAGCCAAGAGGAACTAAGTCGTAGTTCCAAGCAGAGCTCATACGATTAGTGATTCGATTGATGTCTTGGCGGCGACTGATTGCCATCGCGATCGATTGGTTTGGCAGCTCGTGACGATGCGTTTTGATTTTAACGCTGTCATTAAGGTCTGGAATTTTCCAAGCGCCTTTGCCACTGTAAGCGTAATAACTCACACCTGAAACGGGTGCGTACACGACGCCCATGACCGGCTTGTTATGCTCAATTAAGGCAATAATTGTCGCGAAATCACCACTTCTTGCAATGAACTCCTGCGTACCATCCAGCGGATCAACCAACCAGTAACGATCCCATTGAGAGCGTTGCTCTAGGCTGATGTCGGCGTCTTCTTCGGATAATACGGGAATATCAGGCGTCAATTCACTGAGTTTTTTTAATATCAGCTTATGTGCTGCAAGATCGGCACTGGTTACGGGTGTGTCATCACTCTTGGTGAACTCTTCGTAATCCTTTTTCTCATAGATTTCTAAGATGAGCTGTCCAGCCGATCGTGCGATCTCAATGACTGGAGGGAGGAGGTGAGACAAATCTTTTGTTATTGGCATAAATATTCTCTTACTCTTCGAGCGAGCCTGAATGTTCTAATTATTGTTTAATACACGAAGGGCTAATAGTAGAGCTGTAATACTGCGAGCCTCACAGAAGTCGAGATGCGTTAACAGTTCCTCGGCTTGAGCAAGTGGCCAGCGCACAATGTCGAGTGGCTCTGGCTCATCACCTTCTAGTTTCTCTGGGTAGAGCTCTTCTGCGATAAACAGCGTTATTTTGCTAGAGAAATAAGAGGGTGCAAGGATCACTTCTTTTAGAGGAGTCAGCTTGTTGGCACCAAAGCCAATCTCTTCTTTTAGTTCACGAACGGCGGCTTCATTTGGTTGTTCGCCTGGATCAATTAGACCTTTTGGGAAGCCGAGTTCATAGCGCTCTGTACCCGCAGCGTATTCACGTACTAACAGAATATCGCCTTGTTCAGTAATCGGAACCATCATGACTGCGTTTCGGCCGCTGGGCTTCATACGTTCGTAAGTGCGCTCTTCACCGTTTGAAAAGCGTAAATCGAGAGACTCGATAGAGAACAGTTTTGATTGAGCGACAGTTTGCTGAGCCAAAATTTCTGGTTTGGTCCTTTTTGTCATTGCGCTCACTCCTTAACTCATTGGAATTCTTTCTTATAAAGTCATTCTAATATAGGGGAAATGACGGTGAGTTCCTAGATCCCAGCTTTCATATCCTAGAATTATTGGATCAGGAACCGATTGCGATCACTTGAATACCTTACTGCAAATGGTAACGCCTCACCATTATTGGTATTGAACGGGAAATATACGGTTGAGGAGTGCTTTCGCTGTTTTAAACACAAAAAAAGGTTGATGCTTGCGCATCAACCTTTTCATTGAATCTTTAACTATCTACTGGCTAAGACTGTATGAGTGCTTAGTTGTAGGAGCACTTAGTTGTAAAGTGCCTAGTAGTAAACATGATTAGTAGTAAGAGTGCTCACCGCGATCGTGTTCAGTTGCATCACGAACGGCTGTCAATTCACCTTCGAATTGTTGAAGAAGTTCTTTCTCGATGCCTTCTTTTAGCGTTACATCAACCATAGAACAACCGTTACAACCACCGCCGAATGCAACGATAGCAGCACCTTCTTCAGTGATCTCTACTAGGCTAACGTGACCGCCGTGGCCAGCAAGCTGTGGGTTCACTTGGGTTTGGATTGCATACTCAACACGCTCTATCAGAGTTGCGTCGTCTGATACTTTACGCATTTTAGCGTTTGGTGCTTTAAGCGTTAGTTGAGAGCCCATTTTGTCAGTCACGAAGTCAATCTCAGCTTCGTCTAGGAATGGCAGGCTTAACTCATCTACATATGCAGAGAATGCTTCGAAAGACAGTTTTGTATCAGACGCTTCGATAGCATCTGTTGGGCAGTAAGAAACACCACACTCAGCGTTTTGTGTGCCTGGGTTTACCACGAACACACGAATGTTTGTACCTTCAGGCTGCTGTGACAGCAGATTGGCAAAGTGAGTTTGAGCTGTTTCTGTAATAGTAATATTTGACACGACGAATACCTGAGTAGATTTGTAGGTTATTAGCGCCATTCTACTCCTGTCAGACTTGTAATTCAGCCCTTTTTTGTTGGATTGCTGTACAAGTAGCGATTCACAGCTTCTATCCAGAGGGTTCAGGAGTGCGGCAGATGCAGTAAATATCAATCCTTTTCACACCTACTTCAAGTAGTAATTGGCATAATTGATACACAGTACTGCCGGTGGTTACAACATCATCAATTATCGCGACGTGAGAGGGGATGTTTCCTTGAAAGTCTTGTTTTCGAAGCGTAAAAGCACTCTTTAGATTGTGCAATCGTGCGGATTTAGTTAGCCCTTGCTGAGAAGCTGTTGAGCGAATTCGACAGAACAGCACCTCATCTTTAACGCCAAGTTCTTGAGCTGTGTAATTAGCGAGCAGCTGACTTTGATTAAAGCCACGGTGAATATATCGACGCCAATGCAGAGGGACACTGGTGAGCATCGAAGCTGGATGTTCGATACGTGAAGCCAATAGCTTTGACAGATCGCGTGCAAACCAAAACTTATCGGCGTACTTCATTTGCTGAATGTAACGTGCTGTTGGAAAGGTGTAGTCCCCAACACAATAGAGACGATGCCAAGGTGGAGGCTGTGATAAACATTGCCCGCACTGCTCTACTGTGAGCAGCGTTTTTAAACCACATCGTTGGCAGCGAGGAACTGGCTCAAAGAGTTTGAAACAAGAATTGCACCATCGAGGGTGTGCGTCGTCGGGAAGCTTATCTAGCTTGCACAGGTCGCATTGAGGTGCGACCAGACGTGGTGTGTGTTTTTGTAGCCAATCGGATAACATAGCTCGTGATGCTTTTGGGTTATGGTGTTCCTTTTACTCACAATACTGAAAAGCGCGGATTATCGCTGATGGAAAAAGTAGGGAATATCGAGAATGAGTGACACGTTATATTGGCATGTTTCTGGGCAAGGGCCTGATTTAGTGTTGGTTCACGGCTGGGGAATGAACGGTGCGGTATGGCAACAAACCGTTGATGCGTTAGAAGCTGATTTTCGAGTGCATGTTGTTGACCTTCCTGGGTATGGACACAGTTCTCATTGCCACGCTCAAGATCTTGAAGAGATAGCTCAGCAATTGTTGGCCGAAGCTCCAAAGCAGGCTATTTGGGTCGGTTGGTCACTGGGTGGCTTGGTCGCAACACACATGGCTTTGCATCACTCAGATTACGTAAGCAAATTGGTGACTGTTGCCAGTTCTCCTAAATTCGCCGCTGCAAAAGAACCCGTGTTATGGCGAGGCATTCAGCCAAACGTATTAAGCGCATTTACCGAACAGCTGGTTGAAGATTTCCAAACCACTATCGAACGCTTTATGGCACTGCAAGCCATGGGCAGCCCTTCTGCAAGGCAAGATGTAAAACAACTCAAGCAAGCGGTACTGTCTCGTCCGCTTCCGAATCCTGATTCTTTATTGGCCGGCTTAAAGATGCTGTCTGATGTTGACTTGCGTGAACAACTGCCGGAGATTTCAGTGCCTATGCTGCGTTTATACGGGCGACTGGATGGATTGGTGCCAATCAAGGTAGCAAAAGATCTGGGTAGAGCGCTGCCTCATACCGAGCAATATATATTCACGCAGTCTTCACATGCGCCGTTTATGACAGAAGCCGATGCCTTTTGCAGTGAATTAGTTAGCTTCGCGCAAAAATAATCACTAAATTTATTGCCGGATTGGTCGATATATAACCTAATACCAATCACAGTAAGTAAGTGTTCGAAAATAGCGTAGGAAAAAGGCTTGAAAACAAGGCTGCTTTTTTTTGACAAGTAATTTTGATAAGTAGTTATTCTACAGTCAAAAGTTCTAACGCCGTTATCGAGCATTTTAACAAGCTAGGATGAGCAGTTATTTACTACGATTGGTATAACACCAAGGCATTGCATGATACTCAGACCTAACTCTCTCATGAGTTGATTGCGGTAAGTTGGGCTATGCCTGTTGTGCTGACTCAGTACGACAGCGTTATGGCAACAGTGATGGGCGATTCTTGAGGAGAGTTCGCGATGATTGTGTCACCTGCAACTGCAGTAAGTGTGCCACTAATCGCCCCGTCCGTTAATGTGCAAACAGAGCAAGTTGCGCGTGATAATAGAGTCCGAGAACCTGTTGCTCCCGCAGTAGCATTGGCGAGAACCAATGCAGAGCGTAAGGTAAAATCAGACGATAAACGAAGGCAGCAGTCGGCTTGGGATCCTTCAGACCATCCAGGTTATGAAATGGAGAACGAGTCAGAGGCCAATTCGGTTAGCCATGAAAAGCCACAAGATCCTTTTGACAGGCTGTTCAGCTTATTGGCTCTGAGAACATACAGTGCTGATCAAGGAAAGGGCTATACCATGCGTTTCCGCCTGCCAAAGCATGTTTTAGATGCGGCGATTCAGGAGGGACAGATGGAGAAACGACGTAAGGTCATAAAATATCATTATGGTCATGCTGTTGCGCCTCATGCTCCGTCAGAGATGTTAGTCGTATTATAGTTATACTCTTCATACTTGAAGCTGCTGCGTTGTTAACTGCGTAAGTTCACCCTAATCACATAGAACCTCTATGCTCATAGGGATGAACTTCATTCCTTTGTAGGGAAAAGGTTGCCTAGCTGCAACTCCAATTATTTTGAGTATAAGCACGAAGAATACAACCAAGCTTCGATGTCTTTTTTGAACACATAATAAAAAAACCTGCATACCCTAAGGGATGCAGGTTTTCTGTTTTAAGCACATCCGTTTTGCAGACGAGCTAACGGATTACTTTTTCGCTTTAGCGAAGGCAGCTGCGAAAGCACCGCCCATCGCAGCGTTTTGTTGCGGCTCCTCACGACGGCGTTGTCCACCTTGTGAGTTTTGATTTGGTCGGCTTTGCGTACGAGGCGCACTTGAACGTTGCGCTCGGTTGTCTTGGCCTGGTTCATCTTTCATACGCATACTTAGTGCGATACGTTTACGCTGAACATCCACTTCCATCACCTTCACTTTCACGATATCACCCGCTTTCACCACTTCTCGTGGGTCAGAGACAAAGCGATCGGTCAGTGCTGAAATGTGTACCAAGCCGTCTTGGTGAACACCAATATCGACGAACGCACCGAAGTTAGCCACGTTTGAAACCACGCCTTCTAAGATCATACCGGGTTCTAAGTCAGACATGCTATTTACGCCATCGGCGAATGTTGCCGTCTTGAACTCAGGACGAGGATCTCGCCCCGGTTTATCCAGCTCTTTGATGATGTCGGTTACTGTCGGTACACCAAAATTCTCATTAGTGTAATCAACCGCATGTAAGCCACGTAAGAAGTCTGTGTTACCTACCAGAGATTTGATGTCTTTGTGGTTTTTCTCGGCGATGGTTTTCACCAATGGGTAAGCTTCTGGGTGAACCGATGATGCATCTAGCGGGTTCTTACCATCCATGATACGCAGGAAGCCAGCACACTGTTCAAAGGCTTTTGGCCCTAAACGAGCGACTTTTTTCAAGGTAGTACGCGCTTCGAAACGACCATTCTCATCACGGAAGTCGACGATATTTTGAGCGATGGTGCTAGAAAGACCAGCGACACGAGTCAGAAGCGCTGCAGAAGCGGTATTCACATCAACACCAACGGCGTTTACACAGTCTTCGACAATCGCGTCTAGGCGCTTAGCAAGCATGGTTTGGCTCACATCGTGTTGGTATTGGCCCACACCGATCGATTTAGGGTCAATCTTCACAAGCTCTGCTAGTGGGTCTTGTAGACGACGCGCAATAGACACCGCACCACGAATCGAGACATCCATATTCGGGAATTCTTTTGCCGCTAGCTCAGAAGCAGAATAAACCGATGCGCCCGCTTCGCTAACAATGATTTTCTGTGCTGTTAGGTTGCCACGCTTAATCACATCAGCCACGAAGCTGTCGGTTTCGCGTGAAGCCGTACCATTACCAATCGCAATCAGGTCAACGTTGAACTGACGAACCATCTGCTCAACAACGTGCGCAGATTTGTCGTATTGCTTCTGTGGTGGGTGAGGGTAAATGGTCTCTGTTGCCAGAACCTTACCGGTTGAATCTACAACTGCGATTTTTGAACCGGTACGTAAACCCGGATCCAAGCCCAAAGTTGCTCGAGGGCCAGCAGGCGCAGCCATCAACAAGTCTTTAAGGTTGGTTGCGAACACCTCAATCGCTTCGATTTCACCGCGTTCTTTCATCGCGCCCATAAGCTCAGTTTCCATGTGCATAGAAACCTTGATACGCCATGCCCAGCTAATCACTTGTTTACGCCATGCATCCGCAGGAGCGCTGCTTAGGGTAATACCGTAGTGATCAGAGATGATGTTTTCGCAGTATGAACCGCGTACACTTTCTTCTTGTTCAGGATCAGCATTCATTGCCAACGTTAAGAAGCCTTCATTACGGCCGCGCAACATGGCAAGGGCACGGTGAGAAGGCACTTTGTTGAGTGTTTCGTTGTGTTCGAAATAGTCTTTGAATTTCTCGCCAGCTTGCTCTTTGCCTGCCACAACACGTGAAACGAGCTCAGAGTTGCGTGTTAGATGTTGGCGAATCTTTTCAAGTAGGTTTGCGTCTTCTGCAATACGTTCCATCACGATTGCACGTGCACCATCTAGCGCGGCTTTAGTATCAGCAATGCCTTTATCGCTGCTGATGAAGTTAGCGGCTTCGGTTTCAGGATCGTGCTGTGGTTCATTCCAAAGTGTATCGGCAAGTGGCTCTAAGCCTGCTTCAATCGCGATTTGACCTTTGGTACGACGCTTTGGTTTGTATGGCAGGTATAGATCTTCTAGGCGAGTCTTACTGTCGGCTTGAGTGATATCACGCTCCAGTTCTGGCGTGAGCTTGCCTTGGTCTTGAATCGATTTCAGGATCGTTTGGCGACGATCGTCGAGTTCGCGAAGGTATGAAAGGCGACTATCAAGGTTACGTAGTTGGGTATCGTCTAAGCCACCCGTGACTTCTTTACGGTAGCGGGCAATAAAGGGAACGGTGTTACCGTCGTCAATTAGGTTGACTGCGGCGGTGACTTGCTCTGAACGAACATTCAGTTCTTCAGCAATCAGTCGACAGATAGCTTGGCTCATCCGATGAATCTCTTATTTAATATCATGACAAATACATGGGGGTGAGCGTACGCTTTTTCTAGCTTTGGCTGTGTAATTATCCTGTCAGAAGTCGAATTTCCGTTTGTGATACCCACTTTGTGCGAGATCTCTCACACGTGGTGTGCGACTAAGTCACTTTAAATCGATGAAATCGTCTTAAAAGCTACATAAGTTATTGATTTTGTTTGATTGTGTGTTTGTGGGCGTATTTCTCACCTGAAATGTTTTTTGGGACTGTCTAGGAAAGTTGCCCAAATACCGTAATATTTAACTTGTCGACAGGGAGTTGGCAGGAACAGGAAAAAGCCTAATGGACTAGGTATCTTCAGGATGAAGATTTGATTACTTAGGATGAGTGGTCAGCAAGGAAGTGATAATCTCTGGATGAGATTCGCCAGTCAGGATGACAGGCTAGAATGGACACCGCTAGGATGGCGATGAACA
The DNA here is from genome assembly GCF_041439605.1 of Vibrio sp. 1F169. Taxonomy (NCBI): domain Bacteria; kingdom Pseudomonadati; phylum Pseudomonadota; class Gammaproteobacteria; order Vibrionales; family Vibrionaceae; genus Vibrio; species Vibrio sp. 1F169. The sequence continues at coordinate 68,976 of NZ_JBGOOI010000008.1, forward strand.
AAAAGGAAATTGGTTAAAGGATTTAGCCACTATCAAGGAAAGATGCAGGGAGCACCTTATCTCGAAGAGATAAACAGTAGCCGGATTGCTGCGATAGAGACTTAACCCCGTCAGGCGAAAGCCTAGCGGGGTTTTCTTTTATCTAGCGTTTGTGATTTTAGAGCGTGTGCTTTAGCTTCTGCCGTTGGCAAGTCAGAGGACGGGGCGGTTAATTTTCTACGTAGTGAATCGCGTTAATGAACCACTCTTTGTCGCCTTCCGGTGTGGTTACCGTAAACTCGTCATCCACTTCTTTCTTGAGCAGAGCTCTAGCCATTGGTGAATCTATAGAGATATAGCCTTTAGCATCGCCGTAGATCTCTTCAGGACCGACAATGCGAAACTTCTTAATTTCCCCATCATCATTCTCAATCTCGACCCAAGCACCGAAAAATACCTTACCTTCTTGTTGTGGCGAGTAATCCACGATAGTGACATCTGGTAGGAATTTGCGTAGGAAACGCACTCGGCGATCAATCTGACGAAGCAAACGCTTATTGAAGGTGTAATCTGCGTTTTCTGAACGATCTCCAAGGCTTGCAGCCCATGTGACTATTTTGGTTATTTCTGGACGCTTCTCGTGCCATAAGTGGTCATGTTCTGCTTTGAGCTTGTTATAACCTTCGCGGGTGATAAGTTTGGTTTTCATAAATCTGACTTAATGAAATGATGATCTAAGATAGAATATATAGAAAGGCAACATACGTTAACAATTATTTAGGCGACTTTTCCCTCAATAATGTTACATTTTTAATGTCTTATACCAATATACAATTTACCAAGAATGCTTAACCTTAGGTTTAAGCTTTAATAGGTGGAACCATTACATGCAAGAAAACTACAAAATTTTAGTGGTCGATGACGATGCTCGTTTACGTGCACTGCTAGAACGCTATCTGTCAGAGCAAGGCTTTCAAGTGCGTAGCGTGGCAAACAGTGAGCAGATGGACCGCCTGTTAACCCGTGAAAACTTTCACTTGATGGTATTGGATTTAATGTTGCCGGGCGAAGACGGTCTTTCTATCTGTCGTCGTCTAAGAAACGCAAACAACTCGCTACCAATCCTGATGCTGACGGCAAAGGGTGACGAAGTGGATCGCATTGTGGGTTTGGAAGTGGGTGCTGATGATTACCTGCCAAAACCATTTAATCCACGTGAACTGCTTGCTCGTATCAAAGCGGTAATGCGTCGCCAAGTGATTGAAGCACCGGGCGCGCCAAGCACAGAAGAGTCTGTGGTTGAGTTTGGTGAGTTCCGCCTAAACCTAGGTACACGTGAAATGTTCCGCGGTGAAGAGCCTATGCCTCTTACCTCAGGTGAATTTGCGGTTCTGAAGTCACTGGTCACTAACGCTCGTGAGCCAATGTCTCGCGATAAGCTGATGAACATGGCTCGTGGCCGTGAGTATTCAGCGATGGAACGTTCTATCGATGTCCAGATTTCGCGTTTGCGTCGTCTAGTAGAAGAAGATCCAAGTAAACCTCGTTATATCCAAACGGTGTGGGGCTTGGGTTATGTATTCGTTCCAGATGGCAAAGCTGTGTAATCTAGCTTTGCTCGTTCTGTGATTCAGAATTTATTATTTACGGGTCATCTCATTAATATGCGATGGCCCGTTTTGTATTCAGCACAATGAGAGATACCAATCGTAGTAAATAACTGCTCATCCTAGCTTGTTAAAACGCTCGATAACTTCGTTAGAAATTTTGATTGTAGAATAACTACTTATCAAAAATTGCAGCCTTGTTCTCAAGCCTTTTTCCGGCGCTATTTATGATCATTTACTTACTGTGATTGGTATTACAGCTATAGTTCCCACTATATTCCTTTATCATCCCTCACTTTAGGTCTTCTATGCGCATACGTAGCTCCTTTACTCAGTCGATAGTGCTCTTCTTAACCCTATTGGTTGCTAGCCAAATCTTTTCTTATTACGCGGTGTTCAATTATGCATTGATGCCGAGTTTGCAGCAGTTTAATAAGATTTTGGCTCACGAACTAAACCTAGTATTGGACCAAGGCAGTGATATCGAGATTGATGCGCCACTGCGTCAGCGTGTACTTGAGCAGCTCGGGGTGACCGTTCATGCCAAGGACAGTGAAGCGTCGGGCGAGTACTACCATGCGGTCGCGATAGACCTGATGAGTGAGGAGATGACCAAAGAGCTCGGCTCTGAGACCGAAGTGCGATTGGTTTTGGGCAAAGAAAGTTACGTGTTGTGGATGGACATTGCGCAGTTGCCTAACTCCTTGATTCGTATTCCCCTGTCTGAGCTCCAAGAAGAAGACTTTGCGCCTCTATTTCGTAACAGCCTGATCATGGCGTTGTTGATAGTTGCTGGTGGGTGGCTGTTTATCCGCTTGCAAAATCGGCCGTTGATAGCCCTAGAGAAAGCCGCGCAAGGTGTTGGGCGAGGTGATATTCCACCGCCCTTACCAGTACAAGGTGCACAAGAGATTCGCTCGGTAACTCGAGCCTTTAATCAGATGTCGAAAGGCATTCAAGAACTCGAAGAAGATAGAGCCCTACTCATGGCGGGTATCAGCCACGATCTGCGTACACCACTCACGCGTACTCGCTTGGCGACTGAGATGATGTCGCCAGAAGATAGTTATCTAGCGGAAGGGATCATCAGTGATACTGAAGAGTGTAATGAGATCATCAGTCAGTTTATGGATTACCTAAAGCCTGTGGATCGAGACTCATTCCAGGCGGTATTTGTCGATGATATTGCGCGTGAGGTCTCTAGCTCTGAAGGAGGCTATGAGGTTCAGATTGAAACCGATATTCCAGAAACCATGAAACCTGCGTTGGGTAACCCGATCGCGATGAAGCGTGCGGTGAGTAATTTGGTGGTGAACGCGCTGCGCTACGGTAATGGTTGGGTCAAAGTATCGACTGGCATGACAGCAGATAACAAACTGGCTTGGGTAACGGTAGAAGATAATGGTCCGGGTATTCCACAAGACCAGATCGGGAAGCTGTTTGAACCGTTTACTCGTGGTGACACGGCTCGTGGTAGTGAAGGGACAGGTTTAGGCTTGGCGATCGTGAAACGTATTGTCAGCCAACACCAAGGTGCGGTGGTGGTGAATAACCGCAGTGAGGGGGGCTTAAAAGCGCAGATCAGTTTCCCTGTGAAACCTTAGGCTATACGCACGAAAAAGGCTTCCTTGTAGAAGCCTTTTTACGTTTTAAGCAAGATATGAGGGCGAATTACGCCTTAGAATACACATCGCGTTCACCCAGCCAGCGGTTGATGATCGCCTTGGCGTTGTCTGGGTAGCTATCGTGAATATGACGCGCGATACGCTGCACTTCAGGTATCAAACGTTGGTCACGGACTAAGTCGGCAATTTTGAAATCAGCCAAGCCTGTTTGTTTGGTACCAAGTAGTTCACCGGGGCCACGAATCTCTAAATCACGCTGAGCAATAACAAAGCCATCGTTACTTTCACGAAGTACCCCTAAGCGCTTCTGAGCGGTTTTAGATAGTGGGGAGTGGTACAACAGTACACAATGGCTTGCGACCGAACCTCGGCCAACACGGCCACGCAGTTGGTGCAGTTGCGCTAGACCAAGACGCTCTGGGTTCTCGATGATCATTAAGCTCGAATTCGGTACATCTACACCTACTTCAATCACGGTTGTAGCAACCAACAGGTGCAGTTTATTCTCTTTGAATTCCTGCATCACCGCTTGTTTCTCTGCGGGTTTCATTCGGCCATGAACCAAACCAATTTTTACGTCGGGCAGTTTGCGTTGCAGCTCTTCTGCCGTATCCGCTGCAGCTTGAGCTTCTAGTACTTCCGATTCATCAATCAACGTACACACCCAGTAGGCTTGTTTACCTTCATTGAGACACGCATTACGTACGCGCTCAACAATGTCATCACGTTTGGTATCTGGTATCGCCACGGTTTGAATTGGTGTTCGCCCCGGAGGTAGTTCATCAATAATTGAGGTTTCGAGGTCTGCATAGGCCGTCATCGCTAATGTTCGTGGAATCGGTGTTGCCGTCATCACCAATTGGTGAGGGTAATAACCTTGCTTAGCGCCTTTCTCACGCAGCTCTAGTCGCTGGTGGACACCAAACCGGTGTTGCTCATCAATGATCACTAAGCCAAGGTTTTTGAATTCGACATGCTCTTGAAATAGCGCATGAGTTCCCACCACCATTTGCGCTTCGCCGCTGGCAATACGTGTTAGTTCAGTTTCACGAGCTTTGCCTTTGAGCTTACCTGCTAGCCATCCAACTTGAATATCCATTGCCTCAAACCAGTTGGCAAAGTTAATCGCGTGTTGTTCCGCGAGTAGTTCAGTGGGTGCCATCAGTGCTACTTGTTGACCGTGTTCGAGTGCGCGAACCGCCGCGAGTGCAGCGACTAAGGTTTTACCAGAGCCCACATCACCTTGCACTAAACGCATCATAGGGTGCGGCTTTTCCAAGTCAGCTTCGATCTCTTTGGTCACTCGTGTTTGGGCATTGGTTGGTGAAAACGGCAGCTGAGCCAGTAGCCTATCTTTAAGAGTGTTTACTGGAGGAAAAGGCATTGCCTTGTCTTGCTGCCCTTTGCTACGAACAGACAACATCGACAGGTTTTGAGCCAGTAACTCTTCCATAATTAGGCGCAGTTGCGCAGGGTGCTTGCCTTCATCAAACAGCTCTAGGTCAATTCCCGGAGGTGGTCTGTGAATGGTATGCAGTGCTTGTGCGAGGGTAATTTGGTGGTCGTATAAACCTGATGGGAGAAGCTCGTTAACCGCGGCCTTGTCGATCAGCTCTAAGGCTTGGTCAGTGAGGTTACGCAGCGTGACTTGTCTTAGCCCTTCAGTGGTTGGATACACTGGAGTCAGGTTGGCTTCAATGTCTGGTTGTTGCCTAGGAGCAAAGAATTTGTAGTCAGGGTGAACAATCTCAAGCCCCATATTGCCGCGCTTGATCTCACCATAAGCATGCACTTGTTTGCCTTCGGCAAAGTTATTCTTCATTCCTGCAGTAAAGTTGAAAAATCGCAGAGTAATCGTGCCGTTACCATCGCTGATCTTTACTGCGAGCATCTTACGTTTACCGAAAATGGTATCAACATGCATCACCTTGCCTTGCACTGCAGCCCACAGTCCGGCATGCAGCTTTACGATGGGATAGATACGAGTTCTATCTTCATAGCGCAAAGGCAGATGAAATAGCAGGTCTTGTACATTGTTAAGCCCAACCTTTTCCAGTTTCTCGGCGACTTTTGCGCCGACTCCAGATAAAGAGTTGAGAGGGATAGCAGATAAAAGCTGTGACATAACAAGGCTCATAAACGTAAGAGAGATAATCTATTCAAGCATTTTACTGGATTTTTGTACAGGCAGGAATGGAGTCAGATAAATTCGAGGATTCAGTTATAAAAAATCCCCTTAAACGATAAAGCATTAAGGGGATTTCAATTCTTAGCAAAGTTGCCAATAAGTTCGAACGTTAGTTCTTGCGACGTCTTACTTTGAGCGCGTGTGGCATCACACGTAGCTTCTTCATAATACTCGCTAAATGAACACGATCTTTCGTGGTCAACAAGATAGTCACTGTGTACAAGCGTCCGTCACGTTCTTCGGTTGAGATACCGTGAATGTTCGAGCCTGTTTTCGAGATAACGTTAGTTAACTCAGCCAGTGCACCTTGATGGTTCTGCAATTCGACCTGGAGTTCAGCAGTGAACTCTTGGTTGTAATCGTCAGACCATTCAACCGCCATGTATTTATCCGGTTCTTTCTGGTAACCACGAACGTTTGGACACGTTTCTCGGTGTACCACAAGACCACGACCTGGAGATACATGAGCAATAATGTGATCATCTGGAATCGGGTGACAACAGTTAGCGAACGTCAGTAATAGGCCTTCAGCACCACGGATAGGTAATTTCTTCCTAGGTGTATCGCTGTTGTTTGCCACTTCAGTCAGTTCGTCAGCATCGCCCAATAAACGACGAGCAATAACGATACTCATCAGTTCACCAAGACCAATCGATGCTAGCAAGTCTTCAATGTTATCGAGACGTAGATCAGACAATACATGTTCGATATTCTCTTGACCGACATCGGCAATAGAGTGTTCACCAAGTGCATGGTTCAGTAGGCGACGGCCAAGGGTAATCGACTCTTCACGACGCATCGTTTTCAGGACCTGACGGATCTTCGTACGCGCACGTGAGGTCACTACGTAGTTGAGCCATGCTGCATTCGGACGTGCGCCCGGAGCACTGATGATCTCAATAGTTTGGCCATTCTTCAGCGATTTGCTGAGTGGGTAAGGGTTCATGTCTACACGAGCACCGACACACATGTTGCCGACGTCGGTATGTACCGCGTAAGCAAAATCGACTGCTGTTGCGCCTGCTGGAAGTTCGACAATGCGACCTTTCGGCGTGAATACGAAGATCTCATCTGGGAACAGATCAGATTTAACGTTTTCAATGAATTCGAATGAGTTACCTGCGCTTTGTTGCAGCTCAAGTAAGCTCTGCATCCAACGTTGTGCTTTAACCTGTGCGGTTGTCCCGTTGCTACTGCGTGAGCCATTGCCTTTGTAAGACCAGTGCGCCGCGACACCTTTATCTGCCATCTGCTCCATATCTTCAGTACGGATCTGGACCTCAACTGGCACCCCGTGAGGGCCGATCATTGACGTGTGCAGAGATTGGTAGCCGTTGGCTTTCGGTACCGCAATATAGTCTTTCATGCGGCCAGGACGAGGCTTGTACAGGCTGTGGGCCTGACCAAGTACGCGATAGCAAGTATCTGGTGTATCAACCACCACGCGGAAAGCGTAGATGTCCATAATGGTGTGGAAGCGCTGTTCTTTGGTTTTCATCTTGTTATAGATGGAGAACAGGTTCTTTTCACGACCAAGTACGCGAGCAGGTAAACCGACTTCTTCAAGGCGGCCTTCGATTTCGCTATGGATACGTTGGATCATCTCTTTACGGTTACCACGCGCAGCTTTCACTACGTTTTTCAGGACGCGATAACGGTTAGGATAAAGGGCTTCGAAGCCCAGCTCTTCTAGTTCTGTCTTGATGTTATGAATACCAAGACGATGAGCTAGCGGAGAATAAATCTCTAGGGTTTCACGAGCAATACGACGCTTCTTATCAGGACGAAGTGCCCCAAGCGTACGCATGTTGTGAGTACGGTCAGCTAATTTGATCAAGATAACGCGGATGTCTTGCACCATCGCGAGAACCATCTTACGGAAGTTCTCTGCTTGCGCTTCTTTGCGATCACGAAATTTAAGCTTATCCAGCTTAGATACACCATCAACCAGCTCAGCAACGGTATTGCCGAATTGAGCTTCTAGCTCCTCTTTTGTAACTTCAGTATCTTCAATTACATCGTGGAGTAAGGCTGCTTGCAGAGTTTCGATATCCAGACGCATTTCTGCCAGGATTCTTGAAACAGCTACAGGGTGGATAATGTATGGTTCACCCGTTGAACGGGTTTGCCCTTCATGGGCGTCTCTCGCTACCACATAAGATTGACGCAGAGCCTCAACTTGAGGCTCTGTTAGGTATTCTTGGGCAACGTCTTTGAGGCTATCGAATAGATACAAATTAAAGGCCCGGAAGGTTAATTAGTTCGAATGACGTTGATTCTATCAGCGAATATGAGCTATCGAGTGTGAGCGATGCTGCTTACTGCTGCAAGCTCAGCCGCTTCTTGCTCTTGTTGCTCTTGACGCTCACGAGCATCTAGTACGTCTTTAGTGATAAGACCTTCTTCGATTTCGCGAAGAGCGATAACCGTTGGCTTATCGTTTTCTTCAGGCACTAGTGAATCTTTGCCGCCAGTTTGCATTTGACGTGCGCGGCGAGCCGCAATAAGAACTAGGTCGAAACGGTTGCCAACTTTTTCAACAGCGTCTTGAACAGTTACGCGTGCCATGAGGACTCCAAATAGTAATTAACTAATAAATTTTTGATGACGAGAAAGTATACAAGTTTAACTAGAGACTTTCTAGTTCACCGTATACTTATCTCAATGGAAAATCCAGTTATACCAATCACAGTAAATAAGTGTTCAGAGATAGCGCCGAACAAAAGTTTGAGAACAAGGCAGAATTTTTCGATAAGTAGTGACCCTACAATCAAAAATTCTAACGACGTTATCAGGCTTTTTCACAAGCTAGAATGACCAGTTGTTTACTACGATTGGTATCAGAGATTATTCCGCTAGTAGTGCTGTAAGCATGCCGCTGTATTTCGCTGCTTGCTTATCTTCTTTTAAGCGCTCCGCACGAATGATAGCTCTGAAGTCCATTAGGGCTGCATCAAAGTCATCATTCACGATCACATAATCATATTCTGCATAGTGAGAAATTTCTGATTTTGCTTCGCTCATGCGTTTTGCAATAACTTCGTCGCTGTCTTGGCCGCGAACATTTAAACGACGCTCTAGCTCACCATTTGATGGTGGAAGAATGAAGACACTCTTCGCTTGAGGCATTTGTTCACGGATTTGACGAGCACCTTGCCAGTCGATATCTAGGAATACATCGATACCGCGGTCTAGGTTTTCTTCAATCCAAACGCGTGAAGTACCGTAGTAGTTGCCGAAAACTTCAGCGTACTCTAGGAATTCACCTTTATTAATAAGGTCTTCAAAATGATGCTTCTCTACGAAGTGGTAGTGAACACCATTTTCTTCACCAGGGCGCATACCGCGAGTGGTGTGTGAAACAGATACCTTCATTGCGTAGGTTGGATTGGTTTCTAGCATTGCTGAGATCAAGCTCGACTTACCTGCGCCACTAGGTGCAGATACGATGTAAAGAGTACCTTTGCCCATCTGTATATTTCCACTGTTGGTTGGATTGAGTGAGGGCGATAAACCGACACTATAAAAGATAGCACTGACTCTAATTTTTGTTCCGATGGTTGCATCTAAAAAGGGATAACAAGTAAAACTAATAGAGACAACTGGTGAAAATTAGGTCAGAAAAATGGAGGCGAAGAGTAGCATATTTAGATGATTGAGAACAACTGGCTTGATCGTTATTTATTCTCAAATGATCCTTTGTCTGATCTTCCTATAAATGTAATGACTGATCATGTTCAGTTTTTTATGTGATCTGAACAAAATTTGTTGAAGTTTTAATCTCAATCCTTACAATCCGCGCAAACGATTAAATGCTGTATATGTTTGATGAAATGGATCAAATGTTTCTACTACCGAGCCTACCTTGGTGACTACAGTTTTTAGTGTAGAGATCCCTCTATTCTCACAGCATTTGAATCTCAAATTTCTTAATTTAATACATAGGTTTTGTTGTGAATACCGACTCCACCCTGAAAGCCCAGAAGACATCTGGCTCACTTGACACCATGTTCAAACTCTCAGAGAGAAAGACCACGATCAGCACTGAGCTATACGCAGGTTTTATTACCTTCTTAGCGATGAGTTATATCTTGGCGGTTAATCCAGCAATTTTGGGTGGCATTCCGGGAATGGACAAAGGTGCAGTCTTTACGGCGACCGCTCTTTCTGCTGCTATTGCAACGCTTATCATGGGCATTTGGGGTAACTATCCAGTCATGCTAGCACCTGGCATGAGCATGAATGGCTTCTTCAAAGGTTTATTGTTAAGTGGTTCAGTGGCGGTACTTTGGAATGAAGCATTATTTGGCATCTTCCTATCGGGTATTCTTTATCTTGCCTTCTCATTGACTAATATCCGTAAGTCGATGATTGAATCGATTCCTGAAGATTTGAAGCTGGCGATTACTGTGTCTCTCGGCTTGTTCATTGCTTTCTTAGGCCTTAAGAATGCGGGTATCATCGTTTCTAACCCGTTCGTACTGGTTGGTTTAGGTGACATTTCCGATCCAAAAGTGATCATCGCTTATGTGAGCATCTTCATCGCATTGGGCTGTATGGTTCGTGATATTAAGTTGGCCACGTTTATCTCGTTTGTTTCAGCTATCGTACTGACCATTCTTGCTGATGTATTCATGGGCACATCAAACGCCCCAATCCCTGACCAATTCGTTTCAATGCCACCAAGTATGGCAGGCAGCTTTGGCGCTATCTTTGACTTCTCAGCTTTTACGCCTGAGAAAATGTTCGATTTGTTGTTCATCGTACTTATCTTCTTGATTGTCGATTTCTTCGATGGATTGAGCACGATTGTGGGTGTTGGCCGTGATGCAGGTATCATCGACAAAGACGGTAAAGTGCCGAATGCAAAATCGGCGCTAGTGGCTGATGCGGGCGGTACTGTGATTGGTTCAATTCTAGGTACCACATCGATTACTGCTTTCTCTGAATCGGGTATTGCCTCTTCTCAAGGTGCGAAAACAGGTTTAGCGGCAGTCATGGTGGCTGGCTTATTCCTAGTGTCTCTATTCCTATACCCAATCTTCTCTATTTTCTCAGCGGCAATGGTCGCGCCTGCGATGGTTGTGGTAGGCATCTACATGGTGGGTCGTCTTGGTCAGATTAACTGGGAAAAGAAAGAGTCACGTATTGCAGCTTTCTTCACCATCATGTTCACTGTACTGAGCTTCTCACCAGCGAACGGTATGGCGATGGGTTTCATCAGCTACGCATTCACAATGGTTGTTGCAGGTAAGCGCAAAGAAGTGCACCCATTGATCTACGGGCTATGTGTGGTGTTCTTAACGTACCTGATTCTGTTGTAAGGCTAATTAGTCACTAGAAGTCGCTAAGTAAAAGACAAACAAATGGCTCTGCAGTGAATGTGGGGCAATTTTTGTATTCGTCGCTTCTCTAGAGCGCATGCTAATGTAGAGACTGGATTAATTATTTTTTTAAGAGTGACTATGCCTTCTCACTTACCTAAATCTTTTAGTAAGCCGTTTTTAAAAGTATTTCACATTATGGAAGCGGTATTGCTGGTGGCGATCACGCTCGCGACCTTGTTTGCGATGGTCGAAGAGTTCATGCATGTTTTTGCTGAACGTCGAGTGCAATTGACCGATATTCTACTGATGTTCATCTATTTAGAAGTGTTGGCGATGGTTCAGCAGTTTGTGATGAACGGTAAGATTCCGGTTCGGTATCCGATTTACATCGCGATGATGGCGATTGCTCGCTACATCACTTTAGGCATGAAAGAGTTAGATGCAGTGCTGATCGTTTGGTTGTCTGTTGCAGCGTTTATCTTAGCAGCAGCAACACTTTTGATTCGAGTCGGGCACCATTACTGGCCATATGTGGATCTTCGAACCAAGCAGCCGGATGAGTAATTCAATTAACTGAAATATGATGATCTAAAAAATTCGCCCAGCACAGCTGGGCGAATTCATTTAGTAACATACTAACCTGATAAGCAGTGTTAGAAGTTATAGATCAGTGCGATTTCAACACGGGAAATGTCATCACTGCTACTGCCGACTACGTCACGTGTGTAGTCGCTATCTAATGCGTAGTACATATTTAACTCAGACTTTAAGTTGCCTGTGATGTAATTATGGAATTGCAGATAGAACTGGGTGTAAGCGTATTTTTCGTCAGACTCTGCACCAAATAATACATCTTGGTTGAGTGTGTAGATTGCATCATCTGTGTTGGCACGCCATGTCGACATAAAGCCAGCGATGATGGATTGTTTCGGCTGATACTCAATCACAGTGTAAGAACCGACCTGCATTGCGTTGCCGTAAGCGCCGTCATGCGCGAAACCCAGTGGGTCACCTGTCCACAAAGGGTTAAACGTGTTCACTTTGTCGCTGTCTTTATCTGAACCTGATGCATAATGTAGGTTCAGACCTAAGCGATAGTTCCAGTCTGCTTTCCAGTTGTAGTTCAAATCGGCATAAGCCATGTAGGCTGAGATATCTTTACCTGCATGATCACCAAATTGGTAAACACCGTCGAGCATGTAACCAAACCCTTCACTCACAAAGTCATGGGCATGTAAGCCTAAAACTTGAATGTCGACGTCACCGTCTGGTGCATTAACAAAGCTTTCATTGGTGAGTTTATTACTCATTATGTAGGCTTGCATTGCCCCTAAGTCAGTTCTCCAATTAGCGAATAAGCCGGTCGATTTTTTGCCATTGGTTTTATCATCCCAGTTACCACCGAAGCTGCCATCTTTGTAGAGAGGGAATACTTCCTCGCCGTAGTATGCGTCAAAATTGATGCCTGCTACGCTGTATTTTGCGCTGGCTGCATTCCAACTTGATTGAACTGGCGTTGGTTCACGGTTCATCATTTGCCATTCATTTAAGTATATTTCTTGGCGACCAAGGCGGGTACTTAGGTATTGCTCACCGTCATCGAGTAATTTGAATTCGGTAAACAACTGGTGGAAGTCAGTACCGGCATCGTCTACTGGACCCGGACTATCGAGGTTAGTGTAGTTGGTTCGAATTTCACCAAATACACGCATCCAGTCTTGGTAAGTCACATCGGTGGAGAATTGCATGCGAGTACGCAGTTCATTTTTCTTGCGGTTTTCTCCGTCGTACATGTGATTCCAACGGTTATCGACTGCGGCTTTTACATTACCGCTAAATGAGACTTTCCAGTCACCACTGTCATCAATATCCAAGCGTTTGAGTTTTTCTGAAAAGCTTTTTTGACTTTCGTCTAGACCATCGACATAGCTCCAGTCCTCATTGGCTCTATCTCCCCAGAAGACGATCGGGTTGCGCTCAGACCAGCTTGATGTTGTATTTTCGTTTGCGTGTAGGACGCCAGAAACACAAAGAGCAAGTAAAGTAACTGCATGTTTTGTCATTGCTTTCATTTTTATATTTCCCATATTTCAGGTGCACGAATCCCTTCCTGTGACTTGTAGTCACAGGAGGAATTGTCAGTTATTGGTTTCTATAGATTCGTAACAGTAGGGTTACGGAAGTTGCGCTTAGCTAAGAGTCGACACCAAGGGCTTCTTTGATACCAGAGGCAATCGTAATAACGTTGGCTCCATATATCACTTGAATGCCTTTATTCATTCTGACGACACCAATTGCGTTGAGCTGTTGTTTCCAAACTTTATCGCTTGCCGTTAGTGATTCGTCATGCAGCGAAACACGCAGTCGAGTTGCACAGTTTGTCACGTTCTCAATGTTGTCAGCTCCACCCAGCGCCTTAATGATTTCAACAGGCAGTCCTTTTGAGGTCTGATCCTTTTTCTTTTTAAAGTCTTCTTTTGAATACAGGGCGATATCACCATCTTCTTCTTCGCGACCTGGAGTTTTTGAATCAAACTTTAGGATGAAGAACTTGAATGTGTAGAAGTAAATCGCGAAGTATAGTGGGATAATCCACAATAGAGCCCAAGCATGAACCTTTTCAGGTTGTAGTAGGTTAGGCACCATAAATAGCAGCTGATTTCCGTGAATTGAAACACCCATCATTTCGGTGATCACATAAGCAAGACCATTTAGCGGAACATGTACTGCAAAGAATAGGAATGGTTGGACGAATAGGAAGGTATATTCTAGTGGCTCGGTAATACCGATAACAGCAGCCGTAAATACTGCAGGCACCATGATAGCGGCTACCTTTTTACGATTGGCTGTTTTTGCTGTTACGTACATTGCATAAGCAGCACCCGTTAGGCCACCAATTTGGATTGGAATACGGCCACTGGTAAAGTTATGTGTAATGTAGCTCGTCGCCTCTGGTGAACTCATTTGGCCATTCATGATGTTACGAACACCTTCGTAAACAACACCATCAATCTCCATTACGCCACCAACACGAGTGTATTCAATAGGGAAGGCGATAAGGTGATGTAAGCCAAATGGCAATAAGCCTTTGTCAAATACGCCAAATAGGAAAGAGCCCAAAATACCTGAGCTAGTAATCAAGGTAGTGATGGACTGCAGTGCCCCAGCGATCGGTGGCCAAGCGTAGTAAACAAACAGCGCGATAGGCATGATAGCGAAGTAAGCAAAAATCACTACGGCACGAGGGCCTGAGAAGAAGCTCAAGAGTGCAGGCATTTCGAATTTGTAGTAACGGTTGTGGATCCAAGCCGTAATACAACCAACAAGAATACCGCTAAAGATCCCCATGTTGTAAGCGAAGATACCTAAAGACTCACCCCATAAAGAGTTGAAGTTTTGCGCTGCTACTTTGTCGTAGCCAGCATCATTCATTAATGACGCAACGCTTGTAGTTTCTTGAGTCCATCCGTGAAATGCAGCGATCGATCCGATAGCGACGTTGAAACACATGAACATGGTAAAGCCAGTGAAGGCTGCCCAACCTTTTTCAGATTTCGCCAGCGCGAACGCTAGACCAATCGCAAAGAAAGGCGGTAGATTGCGCATGACCATCAAGCCAAGATCTAACATCAGCTTAAAGAATGCCCAAATAACAGAGTCGGTAGCAGACATTTGGTTTACAACACCAGCGCCCACACCAATAAATATACCTGCGATAACCAGTACGATGATGGATACCATCATACCTCCAGAAAGTGCTTGAACCTTATCTCTCATAATTTACTCCTAAAGTGATATGAGAACTTTCACGTATATTGTTATTGCTCTTTTTAATGACTCGAGGCTGAGCCTTTCATTAGGCTCATGGACACGAGTCACATCACCAGGAAAAGTAGGTCCGAATGCCACACCATTGTTTAGCGCGCGCGCGTAAGAAGCCGCACCTTTACTAAAGCACTGAGCGTCCATTTTGGTAACTTCGGAATAAGCTTTTCCCATTGCTTGGATAAGTTCACTTTCGGGTGAGAGGTAAGATAGAGGTAAGTACTGGTGTTCAATCAATCTCACTCCGTATTGTTGGGATACATACTGGAGTTGGGTACGAGCTTGATCGATAGTCAGTCCTTTAGGAAACCGAAAATCAAAATCCAAGTTGTAGCCATGTTGATTCAAATTGATGGAGGAGACACAGCATGTAGTCGACCCCATTTCATTATCTTGGTGTGCTAGCCCTAATTTCGAAGCATCATTGGAATCACTAAAACACGCGTCTAGTAAATCAATTAAATTTCGAGAGTTAGTGTCTAGCCCTTCAACATGTCGCATGTGACGAACAAACTGATCCATACAGTTATCGACTTTATGCGGGTTGCGAGATTTCTCCCACGGCGTTGACAATTCAACGCAGTACAACTCCTTTTGTTGGTGGTTGTCACTTTGTGCCACATTGGCAAGAGTGACCGTTGCTGAAGTTTCAAATATTGCTGCTACTTCAGCCGCTTTTTCTCCTGTCAGATAAATCGATAATTGATAGCAGGTGGATGTTCTGTCACGCTCACTTTCAATGCTTACGATCTGACAAGTTCCTAGGCCATTGTGAGTTGGGAATTCTCGTTGTAATGACGCATATAGGATGCCTTTTTCTCCATTAACGATTGGGAAGTCGCCATCTGGAGAGAAACCATAATCCGGTTGAGGGTTATGATTAAAATAATGCTCTACACATTCCCAAGTTGTCTCTTCTGCGCCGCCGATGATCACTCTTATTTTTTTGTCGAGTGTTACATCAAGCGCTTTAAACATCTTGAGAATATACAGACTGGCCATTAACGGGCCTTTGTTGTCGGTAACGCCTCGCCCCAATAAGTCATCACCTTGTTGGTGCATCTCAAATGCAGGGGTTAACCATGAGTCCAAATTACCGGCTTCTACCACATCTACATGATGCAATATGCCGATTTCTTGTAAGCCTTCGCCAAAGCTGATGTCCAAGGCATAACCATCATGATCACGGACTTCAAACCCTTCTCGTTTCGCCCAGTTAATGAGAAAGTCGAATGCGTTTCTAATCGGTAAACCAAAAGGAGCATTGGGTGAACAGCTGCTGATATCTCGTACAGACGGAATAGCAATTAGCTCAGATAGATCACGCGTAAACGTTTCAATATTTGAATCAAAATAGCGCAGTGTTTGAGCTGAAAAATTGCTTTCCGTCATGTTTTATTCCTAAATTATCCTTACTGACATGCTTGTAAATAGACTTGCAAGCGAGGTCTCATTTTGATTATAAATCCCAGCTATTGAACGTGTTGCTTTGATAATAAATACGTACCTTCTGCATTCGAAAAAGCCATGAAATCGGCCGTTCTTTGCGCGAAAATACCGTTCTCGACGACGCCAGGAATAGCGTTAATTTGGAGTTCTAATCGCTTTGGTTCAGCGATGTCCAAATGAGCAACATCGAGAATGATATTGCCGTTATCAGTGGTGCAGTCTTGGCGCAACGTCGGGTGTCCACCAAGGCTTTGTAAGGCATTAAACACAGTGGTTTGTGCGGCAGGTAAAACCTCTACAGGGAGTGGGAACTTTCCGAGTTGAGTGACCAATCGACCGCTATCTGCGATGGTGATGAAGCTTAGAGCAAGCGTCGCGAGTACTTTTTCACGAGCCAGTGCTGCACCACCACCTTTCACGGTCATGCCGGTTGTAAGACCTTCATCAATGCCATCAATGTAGAAATCAACACGGCCACATTCAGATATGGATATCTCATTCAGGCCTGCAGAGGATAAAGCTCGACTTGAGCGAACCGAACTGGATACGCAATGAGCAAACTCAGCGCCACTTTCTTTCAATAGTTGAATGAAAACTTCAACTGTTGCACCAGTGCCGATACCAATCACGCTAGAAGGTGTTAGCGTTTTTAGGACTTGCTCTAAGGCTACTTTTGCAGCCTTAGTTCGCAGGCAGTCTTGGCTTTGGTTTTCAATAAAGCGTTGTGCCATGCTCATATTACTTCTCCAGAACCGATAGGGATTTTTCAACGATATTTTCAACCGTAAATCCAAACATTTCGAAGAGTTGTTCTGCTGGTGCTGATTCACCAAAGCTTGTCATTCCCACAATGTCGCCGTGTAGCCCGACATACTTGAACCAGTAGTCACGGATACCAGCCTCTATGGCAACTCGTGCTGTAACATGGCTTGGTAAAACCTGTTCCTTGTATTCCGCGCTTTGTGCGTCAAAAATATCGGTGGCCGGCATTGAAACTACGCGGCAGCGAACATGGCTGAGTTGTGCTTTGGCTTCCATGGCGAGTGCTACTTCAGAGCCCGTAGCGATTAGAATCAGCTGTGGGTCACCGTCACAGTCAGAAAGGATGTATCCACCTTTCGCTACATTGGAAAGCGTGTCTTGATCTCGTTCGAATTGAACAAGGTTCTGGCGAGAGAAAATCAATGACGTTGGGCCATCAAAACGTTCGATAGCAGACTTCCAAGCCACCGCGGTTTCTACTTGGTCGCAAGGACGCCAAGTGCTCATGTTTGGGGTAAGTCGAAGCGATGCGATTTGTTCAACCGGTTGGTGTGTCGGACCATCTTCCCCCAAACCGATAGAGTCATGGGTATAAACGAAGATACTGCGTTGCTTCATTAGTGCTGCCATACGAAGCGCGTTACGAGCGTACTCCATGAACATCAAGAACGTACCGCCGTATGGGATAAAGCCACCATGCAACGCCACGCCATTCATCATTGCAGACATCGCAAATTCACGAACGCCGTAACTCAAGTAGTTTCCTGACGCATCTTGAGCGGTAATTGCTTTTGAGCCTGACCAGTTAGTTAAGTTTGAAGGGGTTAAATCAGCAGAACCTCCCAAAAACTCTGGCAGTAATGGTCCGAATGCTTCAATAGTATTTTGTGATGCTTTGCGAGTCGCGATGGTTTGTGGATTCGCTTGCAAAGTCTGGATTAGGTCTTGAGTGTGCTGATCCCAATTTTCAGGTAATAGGTTCTGGCTACGACGCAAAAACTCAGCGGCTAATTCTGGGTGCGTCTCTTGATAAGCATTGAAACGTGTTTGCCAATCATCTTCATTGCTTTGTCCTTTCTCTTTCCCATCCCATGCTTGGTATACATCTTGAGGAATTTCAAATTCAGGATGGTCCCAGCCGAGGTTGAGTCGAACCAATGCGACTTCATCAGCACCTAACGGAGCACCATGACAGTCATGACTGGCTGACTTGTTTGGTGAGCCAAAACCAATCACGGTTTTGCAGCAAATTAAGGTTGGTTTATCTGTTACGGCTTTAGCTTCAGTAATCGCTTTGTGAATATCATCAGCGTTATGACCATCAACATCAGCAATTACATGCCAACCGTAGGCTTCAAAACGTTTTGGTGTGTCATCAGAGAACCAGCCGTCGACTTCGCCATCAATCGAAATGCCATTGTCATCCCAAAAAGCGACCAGTTTCCCTAGTCCAAGCGTACCGGCAAGTGAACATGCTTCATGAGAAATACCTTCCATCATGCAGCGGTCACCCATGAACACGTAGGTGTGGTGATCAACAATATCGTGGTCTTCACGGTTGAACTGTTCACCCAGAACCTTTTCAGCCAAAGCCATGCCGACACCGTTGGTGATGCCTTGTCCTAATGGGCCGGTAGTGGTTTCAATACCTGGAGCGTAACCGTATTCAGGGTGACCTGCGGTTTTACTGTGTAATTGACGGAAAGATTTGATGTCATCCATTGATAGCTCGTAACCAGATAGGTGTAACAAGCTATAGATAAGCATTGAGCCATGGCCATTCGACAAGATAAAACGGTCGCGGTCGGCCCAGTTAGGGTTGCTCGGGTTGTGTTTTAGAAAATCACGCCATAGAACTTCAGCGATATCGGCCATGCCCATCGGTGCTCCGGGGTGGCCCGAGCCTGCTTTTTGTACAGCGTCCATGCTTAGAACGCGAATAGCGTCGGCTAATTTAGTTCGTGTAATCATTATGCTTCTCCTACAGGCGTGCTTCGATCATGGTTTCTAACTTGCCTTGATCGACGGCAAAGTTACGGATGCCTTCGGCGAGCTTTTCTGTTGCCATCGGGTCTTGGTTCATCTCCCAGCGGAACTGTGCTTCAGTCATGGCTGTTGGTGTCTCTTTGATGGTGTCACGGTCGGCAAAGAGTAGGCGCTCAACAGAGCCTTCTTGTGCTGCAAGTTGGTCTAAAATTGCAGGGCCTATGGTCAAGCGGTCACAGCCCGCTAATGCTAGGACTTCATCGGCATTGCGGAAGCTCGCGCCCATCACAACCGTGTTGTAGCCATGATCTTTGTAGTAGTTGTAAATTTCAGAGACTGAAACGACACCAGGATCTTCATGAGGAAGGTACTCTTTTTTATCGGTATTGGTTTTGTACCAATCTAGGATACGACCGACAAAAGGTGAGATTAAGAATACACCGGCTTCTGCACAGGCTTTGGCTTGTGCAAAGTTGAACAGCAGCGTTAGGTTGCAATTGATGCCTTCTTTCTCTAGTTCTTGAGCTGCTCGAATGCCTTCCCAAGTTGACGCTAACTTAATTAGGATTCGGTCGTTACTGATGCCAGCTTCGTTATACATGCCGATAAGCTTACGAGCTTTTGCCAAGCTTGCGACTCTGTCGAATGACATACGAGCGTCGACTTCTGTTGAGATGCGCCCCGGTACCGTTTTTAGAATTTCTAAACCAATGTTGACCGCCAGTTTGTCTCCAGCGTCGATCAACTGTTGTGATTTGTCGTTGCTTTGTGCTTTTGCCCAAGTGATCGCATCGGCGATTAAGTGATCGTATTGCGGCATTTCTGCGGCTTTTAGTACTAGAGATGGGTTAGTTGTGGCGTCTTCAGGTTGAAATGCAGCAATAGCATCAATATCACCTGTGTCGGCAACGACAGTGGTGTGCTTTTTCAGTTGTTCTAATTTATTCATCGTTCATTCTCGGTAAGTTGGTTTATCAATTGCAGTAGCGTTTGATCATTCATCGAACTCAGCACCACGTTGGCTAGCGAGACATCGAGGTGACGAGTGAGCAAATTGGTTACTGCAACTGTTGGTATTCCTGCCGATCGAGCCGCCATAATTCCAGGAGGGGAATCTTCGAAAGCGATGGCTTGATGGGCAGATACACCGAGTTGTTCTAATGCCGCTAAATACACATCGGGATGTGGTTTCCGTCTATCCGAGGCAATGTCTTCTGCTCCGATAAAGCAGTCGAAATAGTGTGTAAGGTTCAAACGATTCAGAATTGGCATGTAATGATCAGCCTCTGAGCTGGTGGCCAGTGCAATGCTCAATGAGTGTGATTTAGCAAAGTCTAGATACTGACGGACACCTTCTCGTTCTGTTATTGAAGCAATTAATTGGTAGGCATGAGCGATCACTCGATCGCGAATTTGTGAATCGGACAGCTTTTGATTCGACGCTTTGTTGAATAGTTGATAAAGGTAGGCTGCTGGCGCTGAGCTCCCAACTAGGCCAGCAACCTGGAGTGGCGAAACTTCAACGCCGTATGGTTTTAACAAAGCTTCCCAAGCTTTGAACATACAGGTTTCGGTATCGACGAGAAGGCCATC
Organism: Vibrio sp. 1F169; assembly: GCF_041439605.1. Classification (NCBI taxonomy): domain Bacteria; kingdom Pseudomonadati; phylum Pseudomonadota; class Gammaproteobacteria; order Vibrionales; family Vibrionaceae; genus Vibrio; species Vibrio sp. 1F169. The sequence goes on from NZ_JBGOOI010000008.1 coordinate 89,317, forward strand.
GAAGTCAAAGACCAACGCCTTTAGGTTACTGGCAATGAATTCCTCTCTTTCCAATTTCAAAGCTGTATGACCTAAAGTGTTGTTCTTGCATTCCATGTTTCAATCTCCATTTCTTTAGTTATGACAAACGTGAATTTGTGACTGTCGCTTATTCAACCAAACTGGCCTGCAATACTTTTTTCATTTCTTCACCACTGGTTAGTGGTAGATCAAAGCAAAAAGCCGGCTCCAACTTTTGAACATCTTCTTTGGTGACACCTACTTGAGTTAAGTTCGATTCAAGACCGATACGTTCAAGGAATTTCACAAGAGCAGCCGCTAATGATTGAGCTTTTTCTTCGGTACTTCCCACAGCACCAAATAACTCAGCCACTTGAGCAAATCTCTCTGGTTGCTTGCGCCATTGAAGTTGTACATAAGCTGGATAAACCACTGCGAGTGTTAACCCATGTGGTAGGTTTGTTTTGCTACTACCTAAGATTTCGCCTAAAGGGTGTGGTGCCCCCGCACCGCCATTAGCTAGCGAGATCCCGCCAAGTGTGTCTGCTTTCGCGAGTTGGCAGCGGCCATGTAAATCTGCGCCGTTGTCGACAACAATCGGTAGGTGATCAATGACAAGCTTCATTGCTTCTAACGCCATACCATCAACAAATGGAGATGGTCGAGTACCCGTAAATGATTCAAACGCATGTGAAAAAGCATCAAATCCTGTCATAGCTGTCATACGTGGAGGCAGTGTCAGCATGAGCTCTGGATCGATTAACGCTTCACAAGGGAAAAATTCAGGGTGAAACAGTGTTAGCTTTGCATGTTGCTCAAGGTCGGTAATCACTGCCGCTTGCGTCACTTGAGAGCCAGTTCCCGATGTTGTAGGTACAGCGATCAAAGGTACGACTTTCGCGGGTAGTGGGTTGACGTCCCCAAACGGTGAATCATAAGTGGCAAACCAATGGGCCCAATCTAGAGACTCTGCATTGATCGTTGCCGAAATGATTTTTGCTGTATCAATCGATGAACCACCACCAATGGCCAAAACCACATCACAGTTATTTCCGATGGCCACTTGGCGGCCAAGTTCAACGACGGTTGTAGGCGGATTCGGTACGACACCATCAAAATGAGTCACTTCAATTCCTTGCTCTGAAAGCAAAGTAAAAATGCGGTCATAGGCTGGCTTTACTGCATCAAAAATAGGTTCGGATACTACTAGGCAACGTGTGCCATATTGAGCGATAAGCTGACCTATTTTCTGAATCTCACCCGCACCAAAGGTTAGCTTGGTCGGTTGATAGTGTTGAAACTGTGTCATGGTTTAATCCTTGGTAGTGGTGCCAAACCCGAGCATAGAGGGGGGGGTAGGTTTAGCACCGTTATTTCTAGATTGCTGTGGCGCATCGATTCGATAGAAACTGCGCTAGGCAATTACTTAAACGGTTTCGACTTCTTTTGTGTCTGCCGCTGCTTTATCTTCCAGTTGGTCGATTGCAGCGCGGAAGTCACGAACGCCTGCTGTGATGCCGTCTTTGTGGCCAAAGATATTTGTCGATGCAACCATCACATCAATATCTTCATTAAGCAGTTCTTCGATGTTGTGGTTACGGATACCGCCATCTACACATAGCTCACAGTTAGGGTTGCGTTCGTTGATGAGTTCACGTGCTTCGCGGATCATTGCAATCGCAGATTTGCGCCATAACCATTCATCATCGCCATCAGTAATGCCGTGAATAACAATGTGTAAACGGTCTAGGTAGTAGATAGATTCTTTAACAAATGACACTGGCGTTAATGCACCAACGGTTAAACCAAATTTCATTCCGTGGTTTTGACAGTACTTAATGATGTAACACAGAGGAGCACCGATAAAATGCTCAGCTGGTAGAATCAGCATGTCTGCACCAGCAGCAGCGATTTTATCGATAAATAATTTGTCGCAATCTTTGAAGTAAGCGTGAACTTCAATTGGCTTTTCAGTGTAAGGACGAATGCCTTCAACAATTTGATGCCCCCCCATCAATTGCAGGTTTTTCAGGTCATGCATATCTGCTGCATCACAGTGGATGTAATCGGCACCAGCATCAGATACTTCTTTCACTACGTCTGCAATGTGGCCGTAATCTACGTGTGCTAATCCTGCGGCAATTTTTACTTTTTTCATGATTTATCCTTAGTAACTAAAAGTGTTTTGGCATGTGTGTTGGCCTTCTTGCACTATCAAGCGAAGGTACTGGCCAATTCCACAGCCGTTGTTATTGGTAACAATTAGATTAGCCATGCCTTTTAAAGCAGGGCTGGCATTAGCCATTGCGACAGGTTCTCCGACAAGTCGGAACATAGAGGCATCGTTGTCCCCATCCCCAAAAGCAATGGTGTTATGAGATGAAATTCTTTGGTCATTTAGCCACTGCTGAAGAGCGTGGCCTTTGGTGGCTGCTTTAGACGTAATGTCCAATTTATTCGGTGTTGATAAGTCAGCTTGGAAGTGCGTTTTTAAGGAATCTCGTAACTGGTTTAGAGATTCTTTGTCTTGGCTAGACACTAATACTTTGTATACATCGCCACTGCGAGCGATGAGTTCGGTCAGCGTTGGGATAACCTGCAGCTCCATTGCGGCATTAATAACCTCAGCCTTTTTTTCTAAACCCTTTGTATGAGTTGATTCTTTTTGAGCAAAGATGCCTTTACTTGAATAGATGGTGAAGGCGAAATGTCCATCATTCAGTAAGCTCAACAGACCCGTTAGTGATTCATGACTAATTGTGTGCTGATGTTGAACACGTTGTGTTTTAGGGTCATAAATATAGGCACCATTGCAGCAGATGATTGGTAGCGATAATTGAAGCTGGTCAACATATGGCATCATCAGCTGGTGCGGTCTACCACTCGCCAAGCTCACCTGATATCCATTATTAACGGCAAGACAAATCGCTTGTTTGTTAGTCACGCAGATCTGCTCAGCATCACTTAACAGTGTTCCATCTAAATCAATCATTACTGCTTGGTATTTCATTTTACTCTCCAGTGACTTCTCATGACGCAAAGTGACTATAAGTGGTCAAATGCGGTCACGTAAAGTCATTTTTGATTTATTATGAGCGGAATAATGGTTTCGATCACACATTATGAGTCAAATTAATTCAAAAGAGTTCATTTTGAGAATCTAATTGCTAAAAAGTTCATAATGCGTCAAAATAATTCAAAAGAACTTAATGGTATGAACAATGAATGAAGCTCAGCGTCATAGAAGCTTGTTAGATCATCTAACGAGTCATACGTTTATAACGACAAATGACTATGTGAAGATGTTAGATATCTCTTTATCTACAGCTCGTCGGGACATTACAAAGTTGGCGGAAGAAGGGAGGCTGAAAAAAATCCGTAATGGGGCAGAGGTAATCAATTTTGACTCGTCCCTAGCCGCAACTCATGCACCAAGCAGCTTTATCCCCTGCGAAACAGATATAGAAAGCTATGTAGCGAAAAAGCGAATTGCTAAAGCTGCGGCAGATATGTGTGAAGAACACGACAGTATTATTGTGAGTGGTAGCAATACGACTTTTTTGATGGGAGAGCATTTAGCGCATCGTGATGTGCAAGTTGTGACGAATTTTATGCCATTGGCTTATCAGCTGATTAGTCAAGATCATCAAAGTATCATCATACTTGGTGGTCAATATCTACCCGAACGTCAGATCACTATTTCTCCAGATGAAGAAGCAGCAGATGACCATAAAAGTCGTTTTGTCTTCTTTACGGGTACGGGTGTTACGACAGCTGGTGTGCATACCTCTGATCTATTGGTCTATATGGCAGAGAAAAAGCTGCTGGAGTATGGTGATCGTATTGTGGCTCTGATAGATAGCAGCAAAGTAGGTAAACATGGTGGAAAGTTACTCGCTACCGCTTCTCAGATTGACACATTGATTACAGATGACGGCGCTGACCCTAAGGTGCTTGATGCTTTACGAGAACTTGGTGTGAAGATACAGGTAGTTTAGTTACGTGGAGAGTGCTGTTGCGGCGTTTGTTTTTGCTTTTGTCGTACTCTTGATTCTAGTAGAACATTATTACTGGCCGTGTGTGTGTTGTCCGAACCAAACCGCGGAAGAGTAAATTTCTTCAGATCATAGCTTTGTAAATGAAGTTCAGTGATGTTGTGGGGCTGAATAGAAGTTAATTGAACAAAAAATAGTCATTTTATTCAAATAACGCTTTACAACCTGGTCAGGATCACCAAGAATGTGCTTGCTCTGTTTTCAGGGTTATTAAATGAAACATCCAGTTGTAAAGTAAAACCCTTAGTATTGCTTCATTGTTATTCTCAGTGTTTCCCTTGGCTTCATAGATACATTAAATAATTCAAGCTTTCAGCGCATCGCACTTTTGGCGATTAATTTTTTATTTTTATATAAGGGACACATCATGTCTAACAAAACAAACGGCGTAGTAAAATGGTTTAACGAAGAGAAAGGCTTCGGTTTCCTAACTCAAGACAACGGCGGCGCTGACGTATTCGTACACTTCCGTGCAATCGCTTCTGAAGGTTTCAAGACTCTTAAAGAAGGCCAACAAGTGTCTTTCGAAGTAGAGCAAGGCCAAAAAGGTCTTCAAGCTGCAAACGTTGTAGCTCTATAAGATTTTAAGTCGACGCAGGTTGCATTAGCAACTTGCGTCACTTTCTCTCTCAAACCAGTTTTCCTTCTGTTTTACCGTAACACTCTTCTCCACTTGCAATACCTCCTCTAAATATTAAAAATCCTTTTGTACACCTGATCCGTTCTATCTATCGCTGTATCTATTTATTGTGCCAAGTACATCTCCTGCGTAATAGTCTACTCACTTAGTCATCCGGATTGTCATTATTGTATCCATAAAAAAAGCCCCTAAAACTAGGAGCTTATCTTGATCTAATCAACACTGATTCAGCTAGTGGCTATCCACAGTGTGTTACTGACGAACTGTTATTCAATGTTCTGGATCTGAATGTCGATTGAGGTATTAAAGTAATTTAAAAACAGAGACTTGTGGTTTTAATTGGCTCTTAATCTTATTGCTGACCACCAATTTAACCACCAGCGGTTCACTTCCTAGATACGAGCCTATTAGGCTATGAATTACCTTACCTCAACCCCTTGCTTGACGCAAAGTATCAGCTTTGAGTATCTCTTCTACAGTTATGTGATAGTTATTCATATCTTTATGGATACTATAGTATCCATAAATCACAAAATAACACTATAATAGACATTATTGTATCCATAAAGGCTGTGTATGAACTTTTCACTTTTAGATGATACCGATGTAAGCCAAGCTTTTGCTACTCATATGAGAGGCTTACGCAAACAAGCGAAGCTATCGCGAGAGGCACTAGCCCAGCGCAGTTGCGTACCTGCTTCAACCATAAAAAAGTTTGAACTCACCGGACAAATATCATTTCGTCAGCTGCTGCTTTTGTGGCAGTCGTTGGATTCACTAGACCGACTTTATCAACTGACACAAACAACGGCTGACCGCAGTGCTTTACCGACCAGTATAGAAGAGGTGCTTAAAGATGAGCTTTAAATCCATTCAAAAGTTGAATGTGGAGCGCACTCTCACAACAGGCGAAACGGTATCTGTGGGTATATTAGCGCAAAACCGTCAGGGTGTTTTCTTTCAGTACGATGAAGGTTATCTAAGCACGTTTGGCAATTTATCCCCTTTTACACTTCAAGGAGATGTGCGATTACAGCAAGCACCGAAAGGACCACACCAAGGCATTCACGGTGTTTTTGGTGATAGTCTTCCCGATGGTTGGGGTTTGTTATTGCAAGATCGTGTATTCCGCCAACAAGGTATTTTGCCAGCACAAGTAACAGCAATGGACAGGCTGGCTTTTGTTGGCCAGCAAGGAATGGGGGCATTGTCTTTTACCCCTGTATCAGAGCTCTCATTAGAAAATCGTTCAGATATTGATTTGGAAACACTAGGATTGGAAGCACAAACCTTGTTTGACCAGGCTCTATCTGACGATTTAGATGGTAGCACTCAGCAAGTGTTAGCAACCTTGGTAGCCGTAGGTAGCTCCGGCGGTGCTCGACCTAAAGCGCAAATTTATATGCCTGCTGGCGATGCGACGCAATGCCGCACCTATGCACAGCCTGGCGATGAAGCATGGTTAGTTAAGTTTACTTCGAAGAACTTGGCACTGGGCCATGAAGAAGGTTTGTGTGAAGCCGTTTATTTGCAAATGGCTGAGCAGGCAAAATGTCAGCCGCCGATGTGGCAGTTAATTGAAGCACCTACAAGTAGCGGTGCTAAAGCATGGCTTGCGTTAAAGCGTTTTGACTATTTACCCGCGCAGGAGAAGGCTGGGCGTTTACATATGCACAGTGCTTGCGGCTTATTGGATGCTGATTTTCGAAGCCCGAGCTTAGACTACAGCGACCTGATTAAGGCCAGTCGTCAACTGTGTAAATCACCCGCTGCCGGGCAACTTCAGTTTCGCCGCGCAATGTTTAACTTGTTTGCTGCTAACCAAGACGATCACAGTAAAAACTGGGGCTTTTTACAAGCCGATGATGGCAGTTGGCAACTCGCACCATTTTACGATGTAACGTTTAGCCCTCACCCTTTTAACGAGCATGCGACTGCTTTTGCCGGGTACGGAAAAACGCCACCACTCAAAGTGATGCAAAAGCTAGCGGCTAGTGCAGGCTTTGCTAATTGGAAGGAAGCACAGCAATGCATTCAAGAGGTCGTTGATGCCATTAGTCAGTTTAGGCAGCTTGCTGAGCAACACGGTGTGAGTAAGACTACTGTGTTAGCCATAGAAAAAACACTCGCAGAGCGTAAGCAAGAAAATGCGGCACTTATAGCTTGAGATGGTGTTGGTTTGAGGTGATGTAGCATTAAGAAAAATAAGACGAGTAGATAAAACATGAAACCAGGTCGAAATGAACCTTGCCCTTGTGGAAGTGGTAAAAAGTACAAACGTTGTTGCATGAACACTATTTTTAAGCAACATGCATCAATGTTGGATGATATTGAGCAAGTTGCTTCAATGAACCCTAATTTGTCTTTAGAAGAACTTAATATCGTTGCAGAGCAAAAAATGAAGGCGGCTAATGATCGGCCACATCTTGATTTTTGTGGCCTTTCGCCAACACAAATGAGCAATTGGTTATATGCGCCTTTCAGTGAGTTGAAAGGGGTACTAATACACACGCCAGATAACCTAATAACCAGTCCAGTGATGCGTTATTTAGCATTGATATTAGAGGAAGGCATGCAAGGCGACGGCTCGTTTAAAGCCACCAGTAAAGGTAACTTGCCGACAAAAATTGTTAAGCAGGCTAGTAAGTTATTGCCAGAGTTTGCAGTATCTCAATTTGAACGACATATCAGCATCAGTGAATATGCAGGCAGTAACGAAGATAAGTTTAATGCCCTACATTACAGCCGAGTGCTGGCAGAGATCGCAGGTATCATCTATCGCAGAAGTGGCCATTATCATGTTAAAAAAACAGCTCAAAAGCAGTACCTAACGCACGGTATTCAAGCGTTCTTTATCCCTATGCTCGAAGCTGCAACCTCTCAGTACAATTGGGGTTACCTAGATGGATGGGAGCACGATATTGATCTAAGAACCTTCTGGCTATTTATGCTGTGGCGCTTGCAAAGTCATGGCGATACAAAGCAGTTGATTGAAGAGGTAATGACCGCATTCCCAGACTTACTGCTGAAATGCCCTGAAGATGAGTACTCGTCCCCAAGTCAGCTACTAGGCACAATGATTGAATCGCGCTTTATTAAACGCTTCCTGGAGTTTTGGGGCTTTGTGACGGTTGCGCCAATGAGGCATGTTAATGAGCTTAGAGCGTCGGATAAAGTAGAAGTGCAGCCATTGATGAAGCAAGTTTTCCAATTCGATGTTTAGCGTGAATTAGAAGCTCAGGGTTAGGCCTTTCAGCTTGAGAGTTTGCCAGGTTGTTTCGAGAATGAGAGTAATCGTACATAGGTTTATTTGTTTGATGACTGCTTCATAACATCAATGAATCAAGTTGTTTTAGTCTAGTTTTAGCTTTCAAGCTTATGATAAGTATAAATTTAAATTTGCTTGATCGTTGCTTGATCGTTGCTTGATAGCTTTCTTAGACTTGGCTTTGTATATAGCTTGCGCGAACCTATAAGTAAAACCAATACAGATATATTTCATCTTCCTGGATAAACCGACAACCAGGAGAATATGATGGAAATTATTCAAAGCCGCAGTGACCGCTTTCTTCGACTAAACGATGTGATGGAAACAACGACACTCTGCCGTAGCAGTATTTACAACCTGATTAAAGCTGGCGATTTCCCTAGTAACTACACCATTATGGGCAAGCGAAAAGCCTGGCTAGAAAGTGAAGTGCAAGCATGGTTGCTAGCGAGAGTCAGTGCTTCTTGTTTGAGGTAGTAGCTAGATAAGAACCATCGCTAATCTATAGTTGTTTAGCGATGGTTTTCCATGACTCATATGGTGCATTTATGGGAGCTATTTAATGTCGTGATTCTAAAGTTTAGCTATAAAGAAATCACCTCAATTTTTCATATCTGTCATCAATGAGCTTTTTGATCACATCGCTAATATTCGAATCATCCTGCTCCACCAGCCATGTCAGCCGAGTTTTAGTACGGTCTGTCATAGAAACACTGTAAGGGCGTTTGCCTTTTGTTTTTTCTCGAAACTTCTTCTGATTCCAAGAGGCTTTCATTTTCCTGATGGTTAGTTCTGTTTCCAATGGATACATCAATAGGTGATAGTCAAAATATGCGACTAGTGCATGATAGCTTTCACTTTCTGATATGGGGTCCCAAGGTAAAGAAAATCTGATTGTGTTCTTAGACAGATAGTCAATGCATGACTCAATCTGGTTAGGGTTCTTCTGGTCAAACCATTTGACTAACTTACGATGATGCTGTGAGGAGTAGCACATTTGCCAAAGATCATTAACTAAGTTAATCAAGTACTCTTGGCTCTCTAGATTGATGTTACTTCTTAGAAATATCTCTCTTATCAATTGGTATCTTGATTTAAATTCTGTAAGGGATCTCAAGCTGTCACGTGGGATATTTAACTTCAATGGAATAGGGTTTCTCTGATAATCTCGAGCTCTTGGCAAACGTCGCATATTTCTATTGTGGAAGGGGGAAAAATTATACTTATCTTCGTCTGATTTTTCTCTACGTGAGTTTTGTAGTAAAAAAGTCAGAACAAACCCGCACATTCTATAGCTTGTCTTTAGATGTGAAAAATCGTCATCATGTAACCGTTCAGCGTGAAAGAAATTATTCTCAATTTCTTTCAATGGTACTTCCGCATGAATTTGCTTTTCTATCTTTTCAACAGATTCATTTAGGACTTTGTTAGCTCTCTTTAGCGTTTTACAGTCATCAATTAAGTTTTTTATTCCTCCTTCACTTTCGTACCTGCTATCTAGTTCTAATGCATAGAACATAGCTTCTATCCACGAGTTAACATGTAACAACTCTTCTGTATCCACTTAGTAAACCCTTAAAATTACATATGTTTTTATAATGTTTTTATTGTGATTTAATGTCAAATAACATTTAATTTAATATTGATTACACAGTAATTTTTTAGTGTTTTGTTGTTGTTTATTTTTTTTATGAGATATTGAGCTATCAAGGATTAAAGCGATTTTTTCCCTTGGAAGGGAATAACTTGAGAGTGAATTTCATACTTTGTGCGACAGGTGGGGTGTTGTCAGAACTGGTTTGTGACCTAGTAACAAGCCAATTTTAAGTGACGGTATGGTTAGTATATGTAGGTAAAGGAACCACCTCGGAGGGTTATACCTACCTTAAGTAGGTTAGGTCATAAGGTAAAAAAATATGTGAGAAGAGAATCCTGTAGATGAACAACACAGGAATCAATCTCATGAAGAAATCTACCTACCAAGGACTACCAACATTAGGCTCATCCTATGAGCTTAATAACGATTACCTAGAAGTTATCCGTGTACCAATGGATAATGCTATGGATGAATACCCGAGGGTTTTTGCTATTAGGTTTGACCTTCGTCAACCCAAAGGTGATTTGATTGACTGTCTTAGCCGTGATGAAATCTTGGGTAATGATGCTTTAGGCATTCAACGTACAGATTTAGCTACTCGATTTGTTCAGTCGTTCAAGGCCAAAATTAAGGCGCATGAACGAAGGTGTCACCGAAAAGGGGTAAGAGTGTATCCTTGTACCGTTAGGTTCGTGTGGGTTAGAGAGCGTGATAAATCGGAACATGACCACTATCACTTTGTCTTATTCCTGAATGAAGATCGTTTTGGGAGGCTGGGCAATACTACAAGAGCAGGCTCTCTAGCATGGACTATCACTAGTGCTTGGGCCAGTGCATTGAATTGTGATGTTGGCACTATCCGCCGTCTTGTACACTTCCCTGACAATGCTTGTTATCTCCTAGATCGAAAGAGCAATGATATTATTCAAGAATTTAAAGACTTATTTCATAGGCTTAGCTATTTTGCCAAGTATGCCACGAAGCATTATGATGAAGGTCATCGCTGTATAGGCCGAAGTAACCGTTAGATGTAACTAGGGTATTTAGAATGCAAAAAAAAATAAAGGGGAGTGAATCCCCTTAACCTTTGTGACGATGTTGTAAGTCCCATACACGCCACTGACTGGCTTGAATGTGCGCACAAGCGTCACGTTTAAGCTGAGTCAATGTGAAGGTGCTTGAGAACATGTCACCGTCTAGACAGTAGCTACAGAACTGATGGCAGTTTTCATTTAGCAGGGAATAGTCTGTTTGTATACCTAGCATGGCTTCTGCCATTTGAGCACAAGACTCACTCCCAACGGCACTGCCTTGTGCATTGCAACTGATATAAATGGAAATGGCTGTGGTGTCTGCTAGAAACTGACGAATCGATACGGCTTCGATAAGACCTTCCCTATTGCGATGGATGATATGTCCATCTCCCACGTAGACACCTGAATGTTCAGCAGAGCCAAATGCGAGATCGCAATACACAATGCTGCCTCTTTCTGGAGCCTGAGTCGTATGAAAGAGATTGTCGGCAAGACTTCTCCCTAATTGAGTTAGCCCTAGGGCTCCTAGTACTTTTAGTGGATTCATTATGAGCCTGTAATAAAAAAGCCCTGAGTTCTGATCTCAGGGCTTATGGTATGAACGTGAAACTTTTATTGGATTTGGCATTTCAGATCGTTGAGGTAGATAAGATCATCACTGCCAAAGTTAAGCCGCTGGCTCCAGTGTTTCAGTGTTTGTTTTAATAGATAGTACGTTTCAGCTTGCTGGTCTTTGTATAGAAGGTTTAAAGACTTAAATAGGTCAAACTCGCAGCTTAATGTTTTATCATCAGAAAATTGAGCAGAGAAGCCATTGTATAGAAAGTGACTTTGCTCCTTATCATCAACACTCCATTGGTAAATCTCATTGACGCTTACAGGGGTGATAAATTGAGAGCGACGATCTTCTAGTTGAGCGAGAGCTCCATCAATTCCGTCTGGATACTTTTCTTGTAACTCTTGCTGAGCTCGCTTGCTTCTTTCTAAAAGGTTTTCGAAGCGTTTCTTATCAAAGTATCCCGTTGCTTCATCATATTGCTCTTGATAGCTGGCTTGGCTATCAGCTAGCTTTTTGATTTTCTTGTATTCACTTGAATTTCTCTGAGCGAGTTTGTCTGCACTCTTGTTCAGTTCAGCCGCTAATAGGTTGGAGAACTTTTGTGAAGGTATATCCATATTACAACGGTATTCAATCACTGTTCTGTCACGATGATCTTCAAATGTTTGCCATTCGACCTCATTACACACCTTACGATGATTGAAGGCTTGGTTGATGGTCAGTGACGGCTCATATTGAGTCAGTTGATTTTCTCCGTTTATATAGCTGAAAGGCTCTAGCTGTAGAGAGTCGGCTACATTGTCACCGCAGCCGAAGAGTAAAAGTGTAGTGGTAAGAACGCTGATTGAAGTAACGGTACGAATTGGTACTGACATTGTTTTATCCTTAAATGAAGGAGTGGCTGATTCCCCCTAATAGCTGACTATCGTTTTAGTTTTCCTTATCCCATAGTCAGTAGCAGGTGATTTATTACTCGGTTAATTTACAAGGAGGAGGAAGTTGCGGTGATGGTGGGTTTGATGCTTCTTTTAATCAGCAACGACTTTATAAAGAATCCAGGCCAAAATAGGATCAATTACCAGTCCGAGTAAAAGCCACCAACCAAAGCTGCGACCATTACTCTTCGCGTACAGCGCCAGTATAAAAGCGAAAAAGATCCATAAAAGCACTAAAATCATAATTTATTCTCCTTTTTGAATTGCTTGCACCGATACGGGTGCCATTTGGATAGTACATTAAACATAATCTACCTGCACCCATAATGGTGCAGGTGTGTTTGTGAATAAGATTGAGAAAAACATTACTGGAAATCAAATCCGCAATATCAGATTGTCTCAGCAGCTTTCTCAGCAAGATGTTGAACGAATGTGTAGTCTCAAAGGGTTTGAGATGACAAGAAGCAAATTAGCGAAGGTTGAGTCTGGCATGGTCCGTGTGACGGATGAGATGCTAAAGAATCTTGCGGACATACTGAATGTTGGTGTCGAAGAGTTCTTCTATTAATCTCTGGTCTAGCAATGAATGACTTACTTAATATTGCGGTTTCAATAACCTCTGAGCTCAATGTTTATAAGGGATCTTCGCTCCCGCCCCCTCACGAAATGTTCACTCTTAAAGTTCAAGAGAAACAAAGTCTTGATCGACTTCATCTTGAGTGATACCGATATAGCGAAGCGTCACGCCTTCAGAAGTATGGCGAAGCATTTTCATGACACGGCCTATATCCTTTGTGGATTGGTAAAGAAAGTAGCCTCGCGTCTTTCTCATCGAGTGAGTACCTAAAGCGATATTCAGCTCTTGGCCTACTTGCTGAAATGCCATTGACACAGCGCGTCGCGAGATTGGCTGGGGTGGTTTGTTTTTCAGCTGTTGGCATCGGTGGGATTGAAACAAGTAAACGTGGTCGGGATGTTGCTCTCTCAATCTAGCAATGTACTGCTGCGCTTTGGTATTGAGTTGAATGTTGGCCAGCTTGCCAGTTTTACTTTCACGAATAATAAGTCGGTCCTGATGAATGTCTTCAAATCGAATCGATAACAAATCAGAAATCCTCAGTGCTAGGTTTAATCCGATATGCCACACATCGGCCATTTGTGGATGACAACGAATACTCAATAGATGACCAACCATACGTATGGTGTCATCGTCTTTGATTGCTTGGACCTCAGCCATAATCTGCTTCCTTTTTTGTCTGTACAAGGGTGTTTTGGGAAGCACAGAGCCGACGATATTAAAGAACCCTTATACTGCAAGGGATGAAAGCTTCCCGTTTTAACAATATGGGAAGCAGGCTCGTTTTGGCTCTGTGCTAGTGGTTGTGTTGAATGTTTGTGAGGCGTGGGACATGGGTTGATGTGTCTAACTACACTCGACTTGGATTTGATCGTAGGCGTCCATCGACATATAGCTAAGAAAGTTTCCTTCCCATAGCTCGTAGAGTTCCGTCATCGTTGGTAAGCGAATGCTTTGCCATCCCGAATAACGTGAAAAGACCACTGAGTTTCCGATATCAAAATCAATATCTCTATCTAGCTCTGGGTAAGCACCACCGCAATAACTGAAGTCGGTGATGTAAAGGATGGTGTAGTGATTCTCTGAAACCTGACTTAAAGCAATTTCAACAGGATGATAACCACCATTTTCAGCGCTGTAGCTTTTATCTCTAAAGTTAACAATGATGATCTGCTTCCCACGGCTGTCGGAGTGTTGGCTAAGTACATGGTTTAAGCTGCTATGAAGCTTTTGAGAAATAGGTAAGCATGAAGGACTGAAAGTAACGGTTGATGATTGAGAATTTGACATAGTCGATCCTTGTTTTTAAATATGAGATTACTTGATGGTCGTTGCAGCGAAGTAATCAAAGCTTTGCTGGTGGAAGGTATTGGTTAACGCGTTTTGCCAAGAATGAAAGAGTTCGATGACTTGTGGCTGATTGAGGTCGCATCGCTCGATATCTGGTTGATAGAACCATTGATGGCTGAAGTTGAAATACAGCTCTACTTCCAACTGTTCATCCTCATCGGAAGGAAAAGCAAAGCTGGTCATCGTCGCAATTTTCCAAGTTCCTTCTGGAGACTCTCTGAACAAGTGCACTTCCAATGGATGTGGACCTGATCTATGCGTTAGGTAGGGTGAGTGTCTAAAGTTAAGGGCAATACGTTCAGTAGTCTCAGGAATAGTGCACAAACTAATAGACGCTTCTAGATAGCTTAGAAGCAGTTGTGATAATGATGCGTAGCGACAAGGCAATAAGACGGTCTTCATACCCACCCCTTTTCTGCAAATGACACACAATTCTCACCCACAACGATGTGGTCCAATACTCGGATATCCACCAGCGTTAGTGCATCCACTAGCCTCCGCGTAATGCGTCTATCAGCCTGAGAGGGCTCGGCAATGCCTGAAGGATGGTTGTGAGCAAAAACCACCGCAGCAGCATTGTGGTTTAGTGCAGCCTTGAGTACTTCACGTGGATAGATAGAGGCCGCATCAATGGTGCCAAAGAACAGTTCTTCAAAACTGATCAACTGATGTTGGTTATCAAGAAACATCACAGCAAATACTTCGCGGTCGTGAGCCCCTAACTTCAGCTTTAAGTACTCTTTAACATTCGTGGGGTTAGTGAAGGTGCCTTCTCGTTTGTACTTTGCAGCCAGTGCTTCGGCTGCACGTTCTAGCAGTTCATTCAACTCTGAGGTTTTAAATGGGTAGTCGTGTTGGTTGTTAGAGTTACGCATAAGAGCTCCTTGGATCATCTGTTTGGTTATGCGTACTGATGAAATATATCTGAGAGCGTTTTGAATCGGGGAGTGAAGAGGAAGAATTTCCAGAGACAGGTAAAAAATAACTCACTTACCGTTGTTATGTAGCAATCGCAATAAAGCGACGGATTAACATTCAATACAACAGAGCGGTGCAAAATTTGTATCGGCTGTTTAGTCTCTGGAGAGTATACAAATGAACAAAGAAATTTATGTAGAAACAGCCTCCGCGGAGAAGCGAAGAGGACTGCTCTCTGCTGGGGTAGGGCTGGTTGTATTCGATGACTATGAAAGAATAGCGGGTGAAGACTGGCTGCTCCTTGATAGCATCATAGACCGTAATTACGCAGACTTATCAGCACTTGCTTTTGGGCTGGAGCGTGCTTGTGATGGCGATATTATTTATTCAAGCAGTGACTATTGCGTTGATGGTTTTAATGAGTGGCTTGATGGTTGGAAACGTCGAAATTGGCGTAAAGCAAATAAAAAACCGATAGCTCATCAAGATCTTTGGGAGCTAGTGGATAAACGAAGTACAGATAAACAAGTTGAGGTGAGAAAAGTCGCGGCTTGTTCCGCAGGAAAAGATGCGGCGTATAGATACGCTCTTGCAGCAGCGAATGGTCAGTTGTAATGATAAGGAATCACTTGTTGGCAAAGCCAACAAGTGATTCATATTTGCGTGTTCTTATAAAGAGGAATGTTTAGCTACACCCTCACCGTAGGCGAGCTAGGGAAAAGTAAAAAATAACGCTGTGGCCTTTGTTATGAATTGAACTACATAACAAGGTTTCAAAATGAAATTTCTTAAATTACAACAAGTCATGGACAAAACAACACTTTGCCGTAGCAGCATTTACAACCTAATCAAAGCGGGTGATTTCCCTAAAAACGTGACAGTAATGGGTAAGCGTAAAGCTTGGCTGGAAAGTGAGGTAGAAGATTGGATGATGGAAAAGATGCAAGTATCTGAACTAGATTAAGGTTTAAAATATAAACATATAAAACAATAGTTACGTAAATACAGACCAACGCATTGTTACTTTCTCAATTTTTCCATATTCTCTCAGCTAACGATAAAACAATAGTAGATGAGCACCATCAGATTCTTAACTCTAAAAGGGGTAGCTGCTTATCGAAAGCTGGCAGAGAGAATTGCTTACTGACATGCCCGTGAAGACAAGCTAGTAGGTTTTCAGTTGTGGTTCTTGGATATTTAAACGTATGGATAGAGAAAATTCATATAACTGAAAAACAAGGTTAGTTGACGAATGACGAAGTCAGAAGCTCAAACACGCACTGAATTAATAGATCATCAATTAGCTTATGCTGGTTGGTCTAAATCTAGATTAGCGCTGCTTGAGGAGTATATATTTGAGGGGGATAATGGAAGTTACGACAAAGTAAATAAGCAATTTTCTGACTATGTCCTTTTAGGCTCAGATGGAAATCCTATTGCAATAGTCGAGGCCCAAAAGTCGTCCCGTGATGAGTTTGCTGGAAAACGACAGGCTTCAGACTATGCAGATTTGATAAAAACCAAATTCGGTTCCGATCCATTTATATTTCTTACCAATGGCAGAGAGATCCAATTCTGGGATCGAGTACGATATGCACCTAGAAAAATATCAGGCTTTTATACTCGTGATGATTTAGAACGCTTATGTCATCAACGTCAGTATTCACAACCACTGAGTAGTATTTCGATTAACGCTGATATTGCAGGACGTGACTATCAAAATGAAGCAATTCGTTGTGTTACAGAGGGAGTCGATGAAGCTAAGCGTAAATTCTTGCTGGTAATGGCTACAGGTACTGGTAAAACACGAACAACAATTGCTCTAGTAGATACTCTACTTCGCTCCAAACGAATCCAGCGAGTACTTTTTCTGGCGGACCGACGAGAGCTTGTACGTCAAGCTATGTCGGAGTTTAAAATGCATCTGACAAACGAAAGCTTGGCTCGAATTGAGCTTGGTGCAACTTCGGGAGCACGCATCCAGTTTTCAACTTACCCTAGTATGATGCAGGTATATTCACGTCTGTCTGTTGGTTATTACGACATGATAGTGGCAGACGAAAGCCATCGCTCTATATATCATCGTTATAAGGCAATATTTGACCATTTTGACACTATACAGCTGGGGCTGACAGCAACTCCAACTGATTATATTGATCACAATACCTTTGAGTTATTCGATTGTGAAAATGGCGCTCCTAGTTATTACTATAGCTATGAACAAGCCATAGCCGATAAGAATCTTGTGCACTACCGTGTATTGGATGCACAAACAAATTTCCAATTGAAAGGTATTCAGGGTGATGAGCTGCCCGAGCGACTAAAACAGATGGCATCAGATCAAGATGTAGACTTAGATGAACTCAACTTTGATGGCAGCGATATAGAGAAAGGTATTGTCAACCAAGGTACTAATGATGCAATGATTCGAGAATTCATGGATAAATGCCGTAGAGATATTCGTGGTTTGCCTCATAAATCAATTATATTCGCAGTGAGTCATGCTCATGCAAAACGTCTTTACGAGGCGTTTAATCGCCTTTATCCAGAGTTACAACGTCAGGGTGTCGCGGAAATTATAGATAGTCATATGGAACGTGCAGATTCCACACTGAATGATTTCAAATTTCGGTCTATGCCACGAGTAGCCATCTCGGTCGATATGCTGGATACGGGGGTTGATGTTCCCTCTATACAAAATCTCATCTTTGCTAAACCCGTTTTTAGCAAGGTTAAATTTTGGCAGATGATTGGACGCGGAACTCGTCTTTATACCGACAAATCCACAGGCGTAATTAAAAAAGATTTTCTCATTATTGATCATTGGAAAAATTTTGCTTACTTCAAACTAAAACCAGATGGCGAGGTTGATCATCTTAGTGAACCGCTTCCTGTTCGTCTGTTTCGGTTGCGTTTAGAAAAATGGCATTTGTTGCATTCTCAGCAACTTAATAGCGCTGCTGTCATTGGCGACCTACTTGATATGATAGAAGCACTTCCTCGGCAGAGCATTAATGTTCGACCGCAAAGGAGTAAACTTGATGCGCTTCAGAATCTGTGGCCAAATCCAAGCCACGAGGTAATTGAATACCTTTCAAAAACCATTGCACCGTTAATGTGCCTAGCGCCAATGGCTGGTTTGGATGAACTTCAGTTTCGAATTTGGTGTGAACGTCTTGTTATTGCCTGGCTCAAAGGTGATACAGCAGATCAAGAAAAAGTCCGCGAGCGTATTCTGGGAGCTATTAAAACCCTTGCTGATAATGTGCCAGAAGTTCAAAAAATAGCCGAGCAACGTACTTGGGTTCTGAGCGAAGGCTTCTGGCAACATATAGACTTAGATCGTTTGGTAAATCTTCAATCTCTTTTTGCCACGTTAATGCGTTATCGCACCAGTACTCCAAGTAAAGCAGTGGAAATAAATCTGCCAGACAGCATTTCTCAACGTACTTGGATTATTTACGGCCCAACAGGTGAAGGTGCATTTGCTGAAAGTTATCGTGAAAAAATCGAGGCTATGGTTAAAGGTTTGGTAGACCAGCTACCGGAATTAGCAAAACTCAAGCAAGGTAAGCATCTAAATGACTCGGAGCTTGAGCGAATCAGTATTACACTCCTTCACTCGGATCTATTTGTAACGGAAGACACATTGCGAAAAGCGTTTGAAGCCCCTAGAGCGTCCTTAGCTGACTTTCTGAGGCATATACTTTGCCAAAATATATGCCTACCCAATAGAGAGCAGCGCATTAATGAAGCTTTTGATACCTTTATCGCTGAACATGGCTATTTGCGTGCCAATCAACTTAATTTTATGCGCGCAGTAAAAACGGCAGTATTACACCACGGGCGTATCACCCGAGCTTCGCTCAGCGAACCACCTCTTTCACGGGCTGGACGCGTAGAGGCACTCTTTCCACCTCAAAATATTGAAGAATTAATCAACCTCACCAATCACTTGTTGGATGAAGCGGTTTAATAACGAATAAGGCAAATTAAATGCTAGCACCACACATAAAGAAAAAAGTCGATGAACTCTGGAACCGTTTTTGGGCGGCAGGACTTACTAACCCATTAGTTGCCGTCGAACAAATTACTTATCTTCTTTTCTTAAAGAGACTAGAAGATATCGATCTCAAACGTCAACAACGTGGTTTTACATCGATTTATGCGGGTAATGAGACCTGTAAGTGGAGCTACATACGCCAAGAAAAGACCAACCCATCGCATCTTATTGATAACGTATTCCCTTGGTTACGTGAACTTGATAAATATTTCAATAGTAATATTTCAGATGGCACAGAATTGACCAGTCTAAATAATCGTATGGCTGATGCTTATTTTCAACTCGATCCTAACAAAGGCAAAGTCCTATCGGATACAATTGACTCCATTGACCAACTTTTTGCCCGTGCTGGTGATGGTTCAGCTGCGCAAGATATTATGGGTGATACCTTTGAGTATTTGCTTAGCGAAGTGGCAACCGCTGGGAAAAACGGTCAATTCCGCACCCCGCGTCATCTAATTCGATTCATAGTGGAACTGCTTGACCCAGAGCCTGGTCAGCGACTTGTAGATCCTGCAGCTGGGACGGGAGGCTTTTTGTTTAGTGCCCAGCAGTATTTAATGCGTAAATATTCCACACAAGACAATCTAGTTTTAGAATGGGATGGCACCCCCCATCGCACCGATGGTGCGGCGGGCACGCCGGATCAATACACAACTATTCATGATGGTAAAAATTTTGTCGGTTTAGATAACGATCGCACTATGGCACGCATCGGCTGGATGAACCTCATCTTACACGACGTTACGGATCCACACCTATTGCAAGGGGACTCCCTCAGCAAGCGTGAAGGAAAGAAAAACCTTAAAGAATTGCTTGAGCCTGAAACTTATAACTTTGTATTCGCTAACCCCCCTTTCACTGGCACCGTTGATAGCGATGATTTGGAGTCAGATTCCGTACTTTTTCCTCGCGTGGGGGGAGGTGGAAAGAAAAAAGATGATGCAGTTACCAATAAAAGCGAACTGCTCTTTTTATGGTTGATGTTAGATCTATTGGATATAGGTGGTCGCTGTGCGGTCATCATCCCAGAAGGTGTTTTATTTGGTAATACTGATGCCCATTTACGCTTACGCCGCGAGCTATTAGTAGAGCACGTTGTCGAAGGTGTTATCTCACTTCCCGGTGGCGTGTTTCAACCTTATACGGGCGTCAAGACGTCGATATTAATTTTTAGGAAAGTAACCCGCAGAGACGAGAAGCAAACGCTGCCGAGTAATGCAGCCCCCCTCAGCGAGTACGTTTGGTTTTATGAAGTTGATGAAGACGGCTATTCCAAAGATGCTAAACGAAATATGCGCCCAGGACAGCAAAATGATCTATGGGATGCATTGGTTAAATTCAAAGCTTGGATCGAACAGGGGCGTTCCGGTGCAAAACAGCATAAGAACGTACTTTTCCAGCCGTCCTTTTATACCGAGCGATGGCGCCAGGCTTTGTTGCGTGACACAGCCGATAAACTAACTCCAGCAGGAGAAGCTTTCACCTCATTATCAGACACTGACATGTGGGATGGACAGGTATGGGCTATTCACGAACTGTTCCCAGAACTACCCGCAGACCCCAAAGAAGCCGAAAGGCAAGTCTGTAACACTGTCAGTAAAGCTTTAGAGGGGTTGGCACATCGTTATTTTAGGGGAAAGTTGAATGATTCAGGTAAGCTTGGCTCTGAAAAAACTCTCAGTGAGTGGCAAAAAGCTACCAAATCAGCACAGCAGGCATTTAATCGCAGCGCACGAGAGCTATACAAACTCTTTGAGCCAGAAGATAGTGCAGCTTTGCCACTTTGGAAAGAGATTGTTAAAGACACCCTTAATTTACCCCTGAGCTTCTACGAACACATTATCGGCGATGCACCAAATCTCCAAATTTCCAAGTCGGATATCGTCAATGATCTGGGTGCTGAAATGCTGCCGATTGCTCGTGAGCTGGCGAAGGTTGATGGTTTTGATGTCACTCTACGTAGTTTAGACATTGACCAACAAACAGAGTTAAAAGACACCAAACATTGGATTGTTCCAGTAAGATCATGGGCAGTCAATGAGGAATGGCAAAGCGAGGATGGTAAGGTTGTAGGTTCACACGATGCAGATGGGCTTGTTCGTCATGTCTATGTCGAGACTATCTTAGCTGAAGGTCTTTACGATAAGAAAGGCAAACTTAAAGACGACTTGCTAGAGCCCGATTGTATTGAAGCACGTGATTGGAACCTCTCCGCAGGGCAATATAAACCGTTTGATTTTACCCAACTAAAAAGTGACAAAAGCGTTGTTGAGTTAATCGGTGAGCTAAAGGATACCGAGCAAGAGATCATTAAAGGCTTAGATAAATTACTAGCCATGGTGGAGGGGCAGGAATGAGTTTTCCTGAATCATGGGTGCAAACGACTGTAGGAACGGTGGTTTTAGATATTCAACCTGGCTTCGCCCAAAAGCCAGGTGAGAAAGGTGAAGGTACAACACAACAAATTCGTACACATAACATCACTCCGGGAGGGGCAATCACCCTAGAGGGTATAAAGCACGTAACTGCGAGTGACAAAGAAGCAGCTCGCTACTCTCTATCTATTGGTGATGTTGTTTTTAATAATACCAACAGCGAAGAGTGGGTAGGTAAATCGGCTGTATTTGATCAAGTAGGTGAGTTTGTATTTTCTAATCACATGACACGTTTGCGAGTAAATCCGGAGTTGGTTATTCCTGACTATCTCGCCAGTTATCTACATTTTTTGTGGTCCATGGGCTATTCAAAAACACGCGCAAAGCGATGGGTTAGCCAAGCAGGAATTGAAAGCAATGCACTTGCGTCTTTCAAACTACCACTTCCAGTAAATTCAGAACAACAGCGTATTGTTCAGGTTCTGCAACAAACTGATTTGATCGCCAAATCAAAACGATCAACCAACGACAAGATTGATCAATTAATAAGAACAGTGTATTGGGAGTATTTTGGTGACTGGTACCAAGATGATGGCCTCGTTGATCCAATAAGAATTCAGGATTGCGTAGCTGACTCTCAATACGGTGTATCAGAAGCAATGGAAGAAACTGGTACACACGCGGTATTACGAATGAACAGCATCACTACGAGTGGCTGGATAGATTTATCTAATTTGAAATACGCCAGCCTATCTGAAAAGGACATTCAGGCGACTGAACTCATGAATGGTGATCTTCTATTTAATAGAACAAATTCTAAAGAGCTAGTTGGAAAGTGTGCACTTTGGCGGCCAGTAAATGGCCAATTTAGTTACGCCTCATACCTTGTTCGATTACGCCTAAAACCTGAAATGTTGCCTGAATATCTCTGGGCTACATTGAATAGCACTTATGGTAAATATCGCCTATTTAATTCGGCTAAACAAGCGGTGAGTATGGCTAACGTAAGTCCTACTGATTTAGGCCGAATTACAGTTCCGTTGCCTCCTTTAGAATTGCAGGAAAAATTCGCGAAATTCGTGGGTACTATAGAAGAATTACGCAATCAAATGATTGCAAGAATGGAAAGTTTTTCGGATTTAAGCAATTTAGTTTTGGAGCAAGCATTGATTGGTGGCTTAACGAGCCGCTGGCGCGGTGAGCATGCACAAGAACTTGCTGACGAAGCACGTAAGCGAAACGAATTGTTTCACGAGCAAGGTGCGAAAATTGTTAATACCAGCGCCAATACTTTACCCACGCATAAAATTCAGGATGAAACCTCAACACGAAAAACTCAGAACCGACTACAAGCTGAACTCAGCGAGTTTCAATGCAAAGTATTGACTTCGTTTACAGAGTATTGCCAAGCTAGTGGGCAGCCATTGATAGTCGAAGATCATGAAGTATTTACACGGTTTTTGGATGATGATTCGGTATTCGAACGCTTACAGGTGTTTGGACATTCGCTTGGTAATCGTGTTCGTCGGACACTAAGTCAACTTGCAGCGTTAGGACTAATTGCCAAAATTTCGTTACCTAAACAAAGTACAGAAACTGGTGAGCTCGAATATTTGAAAGCATTTCGCCCATTGCGTGTCGAAGAATTTACCCGTATGTCAGACGCGCAACAATTGCGTAAAGCACTTTCAAGTAGTGAAGAAAATACGCTTTATTTTCAAGTTTATCTTGATTACGAAACCTCTTCCAAGGCTGGTGCTGATGGTATGTTCCAGGTTATATCTGTTATGGATGATAACGATAAGGACATGACGGACCTAATCGACCAAGGCCAGCATTACGCATCGCTTGAAGATCTGAAACGTGATATTGCTAATGAACTTGGTGTAAGTGGAAACTTGATTAAACTGGGGGTGGTATAATGCGTTTACGTTACTTACACCTCAAAAACTACCCACCAATTACAGATATCAAAGTTTGCTTTGCTAGCGGTTCTCCACTTGATCGTGAGTGTGCGATTCGCTTTGTGGTTGGTGTTAATGGCAGTGGTAAATCCAACTTATTACGTGCAGTGGCAGAGATATTTTTAGCCCTGTCTGATTTACGTGTACTAGCATTCCCTGTCAGCCTGGTATATGAACTTGGGGTTCGCGGTAAACCCAATCATCGAACTTTGCTATTGCATTATCCTGGCGGGCGAAAAAAGGCCAGCCTGTGGATTCGTGAACGTTTCTTTTTTGAAGACCAAACAAAACAAGATACTTTTGATACTTTATTTAAACAACTCAATGAAGCTGGTAAACCACATGAATCTGCGTTTACCCCTCTGATTGAACCAGGCAACTGGCCGTTGCGGGATAGTACGCCACCTCAAATTGCTTTACCGACTGCAGTGCTTGCTTACACTACTGGTGACTTACGCCCGTGGCATTCGGTTTGGAACCGCAATCAAGACGCTGCAGACTTTTTAGAAAGTGGCGAAGAAGTATTAAGCGACGAGCGGCCTGCAGGCTGGACGATAGAACAAGAGAAAAACTTTCAACTATCTCAACAGAGCTCTGAAGACAGCACTCACAAGCAATTGGGAAGCTTCAGGGCTAACATTGCACGGTTCCGACGGCCTATTTTGTTGGATGCCACATTGCTAAAATGCGCCTTATTAGCCGTAGCACTTACTCAAGCTTATAAGTTACAAAATAAAGCCCAAAACCCACTACAGTCACTGCTCTCACGTGGTGGTTGGCATCACCTAGTTTCCGTAGCGTTCCGCTCCCGACTTCAGACAGATAGTTGGAGCGAATCTTTGTGCAAGACTGCTCACGATTGGTGGTTATGTGCAAGTGATGTAGTTTCTGAGCCGCACCCACTTGAGCAACGTCGCACGCTGTTCTTTGATATAAAGAATGCCTTCAATAACCAAGAGTTGTCATTTATTTCTACCTCACAGAACGAATTGAAAAATAGTAACTCCCATGGTGAAGCGTTGTTAAGTTTGCTGGGTAGCGGTGTGGGCGAAAATACGAATGCATTTGATGTGTTTACCCGCTTGTTAGAACTCAAGCAAGTTGGTTTGTTTGAAGATGTTTTACTGCGTTTACGTCGTAATGCTACCCCAAATCATAATGATGGCGACACCGGTGATGATATTGGTATTTTACGTTATGAGGAGCTTTCAGATGGTGAGCAAATGGTTCTTGGGCGAATGGCATTGTTCCATTTATTTCAAGATCAGCAAGATTCCCTTTTATTATTAGATGAGCCTGAAACGCACTTTAATGATAAATGGAAACGAGAAATCGTCGATATAATTGATGATGCCATAGGTCAAACTTCAAATGATGTTCTGATTTCAACACACTCCGCTATTGTTCTTTCTGATGTATTTAATAATGAAATTGTTATGGTACGTAAAACTGGAAAAGGATCTTTTGTTACCCCAGTCAACGACCCCACTTTCGCCACTGATCCCAGTACATTGATGATGACGGTGTTTGGAGCCGAAGACAGTATTGGAAAACGCGCACAAGAATATATTGAGGAAAAACTGAATCAAGTAACGGGCACGGCAAAAGAAATCTCAGACCTTGAAAACCTAATATCTCGGATGGGCTCAGGCTTTTATCGCAGCGAATTGCGCACCTTGCTAAATACATGGCGAGGTGAAAATGCTTAAACCTATTCATAGAGTTCCTTGTTCCCCTGCGCTGGCTGCTTGCCAACAATTAATGCAAAAGTTTGCACTTTGGCTTTGTGACCCTGCGACTACATCGAACAGTTTAACTAAACAAAGTTTGCAGCCTCCCGTTCTACCTAGTGCTATAGAAGCAAATTGGTTGTGGACTTTTCTTCAACGCACGGAAAAAGAAATTACTCTATTAGAACGAGCGCGATCTGTTGCGAATATGTCTGTTCAGAATAAGACAACATTGACTAATTGGATAAATTCAGTTGTATTACTTCAAAATCAATTTTCAGTAGTGCCTGTGCCTGTGCCTGTGCCTGTGCCTGTGCCTGTGCCTTGGCCAACAACTAGGCCAATTCCCATCACAGAATGGAAAGCATTTAAAGTTTTATTGGAGGCTTTTTATGAAAAAGGATTTCGTAGCGGGTTACCTTTTTTACATGATGGTACGCCAACAGTAGAAAGGGGAGTAACATATGCCAACTATGTAGAGAATTTTCGCACTACCCATCGAATAAACCAACATCCCGACGCTTACGAGATTTGCGTACTATGCGGTGATAGACTTGGTGACACTCCACATGTTGATCATTGGATTGTTAAAAGCGCTTTTCCTCTATTAAGTATGTGCCAGGACAACCTCACACTTATTTGTAGCGTATGTAATGAATCGCCGAACAAAGGAGATAAACCAGTCCATACTGGAGACAGCTTCGCAGATTGGTTTCATCCGTACTTGCGACCAGGAAGTGGTTCGTTGCAGCTTACCTACGATCTACTCTCATTCTCAGTAAAATGCACAACAGTAGATATAACTGATCAATCTAAAGCAGATAATTTAGATTCGCTATTGAATTTATCAAGCCGTTGGACGAGAGAATTCAAGGCGAAATATGCCTCTCACCAGGATACTTTAAGAAGGAGAGAGCAAAAAAAAATAAAGAGTGCGCAACATCGACATACTCAATTAGATATTCAAGCTTATGTTACCCAATGGAAAGATGACCTGAATGTAGGGGAGCCGCAATATGAAGTTCTCAACACCCTAGCCGAAGCATTGTTGGAACCTAATAGACTATCAGCTTGGCACTCTGAGCTAAGCTCACTAACATAATTTCTTTACTTCAAGTGACCGAAGCTACTTTTTTAGATAAGAGATAAATAGCCGTTCGTCTTTCTTCCAAATAATCATACTGGTCATAAATACCTTCAACACCCTTTAATTTGTGATTCAAGCATCTCTCGGCCACATGGCCGGGAGTGCCTTGTTTTGCCAGTAGCGTACGGCAAGTGCGGCGTAGGTCATGTACAGTAAAGTGCGGCATGTCGCCCATCAAGTTAGGCGGTTGCTTCTTCTTACCAGCTTCATGTCCAAATAGCTTAGTAATCGCTCTATTGAGCGTGTCCGGGCCCATGTGAGGACTCTTGCTGGCTCGTCGGCTAGGTAACACGTACTCAGAACCAAAACCTCTTACCTTTAATTCCTCAAGCCACTCCAACACTTCTGGTGCTAATGGAATAGTAAAACCCACATTGGTTTTACTACGCTCCTTTGGTAAGTGCCATAAACCATTCTCTAGCTCAAACTCTTCCCATTTAGCTTCACACAATTCAGATTTACGCACACCTAAACAAACCAATAATGCACAAGCTAGGTAGTTATCGCGGCTAAAGTTAGTGCTGTTCTCTCTAGCGATACTAAAGAACTGTTTTAATTCATCTTCAGTCAAGAAACGATCTTTACTTTGTTCTATGCCGCCAGCATCCCTCACAGTAAATGCAGAGGCCGGATTACCTTGAAGAAGGTCCAGCTTCATCCCGTGATTAAATAACTGTTTACAGTGACCTAGAGCATCATTGGCTATAGTCGGGCGACCAGAGTCATTAATCGCAGTGATTGTTGTGCGAATATCACGTGCGGTAATCTTATCGAGAGGGATGTCACCTATGTGTGGTGCTATATCTTTAGTGTAAACACGTTTGGGGATATTAGGGTGTTTAAGGCGCTTAACTAAGGTGGGGTACCAATCTTCGAATAAGTCATTAACGGTTTTAATGCTTTCCTGTTCGGCACGTTTGCGTTGTATGAGGGGATCAAAGCCTTCTCTCACTTGTTTCATTTTAGTGGCGGCTTCGAGGCGAGCGTTAGATAAGGAAAGGTCATTGACCTTACCAAGCGTCATTTCACGGCGCTTTTTATTAGAGGTAAAGCGTAGCATCCAGCTTGCAGTACCTGACGCTGGAACCACTAGGTATAAGCCTTCACCATCAGCATGGCGTTGTGTTCTCTCGCCACCAGCCTTAATGAGCGCTTCTACTTTCTTTACGGACAACTTAGCCATAACTCACCTCTAATCGTACCTGATCTTGGTGAATACTTTCTTACCCACCACCTATCTTGATGGTAAGTCTATCATACCCACCACATTAACCACCAGTTGGTGGTGGTTAATAGTGTATTAAAGAATACAGTGGTGGAAAGTATTTTTATCTAAGTTGTTGTATTTTAATGATGTAATTGCAGTTGAATACAACTGCAATTATTATTCAATATTCTGGATCTGCTCACGCATCTGTTCGATAAGAACTTTAAGCTCAACGCCCGATGCTGTGATGTCTGTGCTGATAGACTTAGATGCTAGCGTGTTTGATTCACGGTTGAACTCTTGCATCATGAAGTCAAGTTTACGGCCACAAGCGCCGCCTTTCTTCAATACTACATTCGCTTCTTTCACGTGAGAGTCTAGGCGGTCTAGTTCTTCTGCTACGTCTGACTTCTGAGCCAGTAGGATCAGCTCTTGCTCAACACGAGAACCTTCAAGTTCAATCTTCGCATCTTCAAATTTGGTAAGAAGACGCTCACGTTGCCATTCTAGGATCTCAGGCATGCGTGCACGAACTTTAACGACTTCTTCAGTGATTGCATCTAAACGCTGAACGATGAGCGCTTTCATGTTTTCGCCTTCACGAGCACGAGCGTCAATGAACTCTGCGATTGCATCGTTGAATGCTTCAAGTAGATCTTTGTTGATGGCATCCATGTCTTGCTCTGGCGTTTCCATTACGCCAGGCCAGTTCATGATTTGGAATGGGTTCAGACGGCTGTCTTCACCTGTCATCGTCATTACTTGGTTAGCAGCACTGATTACTTGCTGAGCCAAACCTTCGTTAATGCTTAGCTCGCCTTTCGCTGCTGGGTTTGCTTCAAAACGTAGGTTACATTCAACCTTGCCGCGAGCTAGACGCTTACGGAAACGCTCACGTAAGATTGGCTCTAAACCACGGAACTGTTCAGGCATACGGAAGTAAGTTTCTAGGTAGCGTTGGTTTACACTACGGATTTCCCATACTGCTGTACCCCAATCGCCTTTTACTTCTTTGCGCGCGTACGCGGTCATACTATAAATCATCGAATTTTCCTGTCTTTTATCATTCTGAAAATAACGCGCACGCATAGTATCACGATATGGTGTGCTCCCGAAGCTTGTCGATTTTCCGTTATAAATAGCCTTTACGGTAAGTATCTTTGAGTCGTAAGTCGCTTTAAGTAGTAGGCCACTTTGAATGGTAAATAGATTTGAAAGATAAACTGCTATATAATCTTGCCCCAATCAAAACTGTCTCACCCCTTTCTTAGGTGATGCACTCTTTCGATAGTAAATCACTTCAGACTGTTAATAAGGTAGATACCAATGCGTCCAAATGACCGCGCTGTAGATCAAATTCGTCCAATTAAAATTACTCGTAACTACACTGCTTATGCTGAAGGTTCTGTATTAGTTGAGTTCGGCAACACTAAAGTTCTATGTAATGCGACGGTAGAAGAAAACGTACCGCGTTGGTTGAAAGGCCAAGGAAAGGGTTGGGTAACGGCTGAATACGGCATGCTTCCACGTGCGACGCACACTCGTAACCGTCGTGAAGCGGCGAGCGGTAAGCAAGGTGGTCGTACGATGGAAATCCAACGTCTGATCGCGCGTAGCCTACGTGCTGTTGTTGATCTGAAAGTAATGGGTGAAATCATGATCACTGTCGATTGTGATGTTATCCAAGCTGACGGCGGTACTCGTACTGCTTCTATTTCAGGTGCAAGCGTTGCAATGGCTGATGCTATCAACAGCTTACTAGCAAGCGGTAAACTGAAAAAGAACCCAATGAAAGGCCACGTAGCGGCAGTTTCAGTGGGCATCGTTGGTGCACAAGCACTGTGTGACCTTGAGTACGTTGAAGACTCAGCAGCCGATACCGACATGAACGTTGTAATGACGGAAGACGGTAAGATGATTGAGATTCAAGGCACCGCAGAAGGCGAACCGTTCAGTCACGAAGAGCTGATGCAGCTTTTAGCTCTGGCGAATAAGGGCATTACTGATATCGTCGAAGCGCAGAAGTCGGCGTTAGCAGAATAGTTTTTAATAGCTCCCAATTTGGGGGCTATTTTTTTGTCTGTAAAACTCGAAAGGGTAGTGCAGAGCGTAAGTTAAGTTTTATTGAATAAACGTAGAGGAAAAACATGAAAGCATATCAACGTGAATTTATTGAATTTGCACTAGAGAAAGAAGTACTTAAGTTTGGTGAGTTTACTTTAAAGTCTGGCCGTAAGAGCCCTTACTTCTTTAATGCTGGATTGTTTAATACAGGTCGTGATCTAGCACGCTTAGGTCGCTTCTACGCAGCAGCATTAGCAGATTCAGGTATTGAGTTCGATGTACTATTTGGTCCTGCGTACAAGGGTATCCCAATCGCAACAACAACAGCGGTTGCACTAGCGGATCACCATGATGTGGACACGCCTTACTGCTTCAACCGTAAAGAAGCGAAAAACCACGGTGAAGGTGGCAACCTAGTGGGTAGCGAACTTGAAGGTCGCATCATGTTAGTGGATGACGTGATCACTGCTGGTACTGCGATTCGTGAGTCGATGGAAATCATCCAAGCAAACGGCGCTGATTTAGCGGGTGTGCTTGTTGCTATCGACCGTCAAGAGAAGGGCAAAGGAGAGTTGTCTGCGATTCAAGAAGTTGAGCGTGACTTTGGTTGTGCGATTATCTCAATCGTTAGCCTGACTGACTTGGTTACTTTCCTTGAAGAGAAAGGCACCGACGCAGCACACCTAGAGTCAGTAAAAGCGTACCGAGCTCAATATGGAATCTAATTCGTAAACTGAAGAAGTTGAACCTAATAGTTTAGTGCCTTAGGTTTAGAGCTTAAAAAAGAAAAATGCCCGAGAGATGAAACTCTTTCGGGCATTTTTTTACTTAAATCTTATTGGACAGAACAAGGCTCGCTTACTTGTAACGAATGCCTTTTTCCGCTTCTGGATCTTCCATGGTTTTGAAGCGCTTGTGTAGCCACATCCATTGTTCTGGGGCTCTTAAGATAATCTTCTCAAGATAGCGGTTCATATACGCTGCTGCCGCTTTTTCATCTTTCTGCGGATAGTTATCTTCGATTGATTCGTCGGCCATGATTTCATATTTACCGTCGGCATTTCTAAAGCCAGACCCAATAACGACCGCGCATCGACTGGTGTAAGCTAAAATGCTGGTTCCAGTGGTGGTGCTTGCATCCTCTACTGCAAAGAAAGGTACGAATACAGATTTATTGCGACCGTAGTCATGATCAGGGAGATAGAATAGGCGATCTCCGTTACGCAGAACACGTATCATCTTTTTCACATCTTTACGATCAATAGTCAGATTGCCATTGTGGGTTCGGCCCCAAAACTGAATAAGGTTATATACAGCGTTGTTGTGTGGGCGATACACGCCATATCCATGTTGTCCGAGTACGGCAAAAGCGCGAGCGGTAATTTCAAGGTTGAGAGCGTGCACACAACAAAGTAGAACGCCTTTACCGTTTTTGCTATGCGATCTCATTACTGCAGTATCTTTATCAACCAGCAACATTTTAAATCGCCACGTAGGCCAAAACCAAGTAATGCCGGTTTCAATCAACGCTAATCCAGTATTTTTGAAGTTTTCTTTAACTAATTGATTTATTTCTTCTATGGGCTTTTCAGGAAAGGCTAGCTCCATATTACGAGTTGCAATATCAACCCGTTTTTTACCAAAACGCACGCCTAGTAAGCCAAGTCGCTGCCCTAAGGAGAGCAACACACGGTAAGGTAGCAGGTTAACAATTAGAGCCAACAACCCAAAGCCTAGCCATACGGGCCAGTATTTAGGGTGCAGCAGTAAGAGTGAAAATTCAGGCTTATCATATGTGGTTTTGTTCATATATTTGGCTTAATGCTGATTACTATTCGATTTGTGCACTCAGAAGTGCCCAATACTCTTCAAAGTTCGCTGTCGGTTGATATTTGAAGTCCGAGCGAACAAATCGATTTAAACTTCCTTCAACCTGACCTAACAATTGAGCCGCTAAGATTTTTTCATCAACCGGGAATGACTTCCCTTCGCGAAGCTTTCTTTCTCGTAGAATTTGACGAAGTTGCGTCTCAATACGTTCGAAAAGCTGATTGATGCGATCGCGCAGGCGTTCATTTTCAAACATTAGAGCATGACCAGACAAAATTCGAGTCAGGCCTGGGTTACGTTCTGAGAAAACCAAGATAAGTTGTAGCACTAGGCGTATGCGCTCTAGTGTGTCTTTCTCTTCATCTAGAATACGGTTGATTCGAGACATCAACGCTTCTTCAATGAACTCGATCAAGCCTTCAAACATGCGAGCTTTGCTTGGGAAGTGGCGGTATAACGCAGCTTCAGAAACACCAACTTGCTTGGCCAACTTTACCGTTGTGATACGAGAAGCACCTTCGGTCGATTCCAACATTTGTGCTAGAGCTTGCAGGATTTCTTCACGACGGTTTGATTTTCGAGTACCAGCCATCTATTTACTTCCTTTCCTAAAGATGAGGATTGAGTGAAGCAGGATTATAAACACCATTCAATTCTGTTCCTAGTTTTGTAAGACCTAGGTCAACAGAATCGAGAGGTGTCAGCATATTGTCAGGGTAAAATTGTGCGTTTATACGTCAATAAGCTGTTGGATCTGATTAAGGATCTGGAAACCAAGAGAGTCTTTGCTATCTAGAGGTAGAGATTTATCGCCACCTTTCCAATAAAGGTGCAACTCATTACTACTACTATTAAAGCCTTGGCCTTCGACAGAGACATCGTTAGCACAAATCATATCGAGGTTCTTTCTTTCCAATTTTCCGCGCGCATACTTCTCGACATCTTGAGTTTCTGCTGCGAAGCCGACAGTAAATGGACGATCTTCAGTCATTGAGGCAACGGAAGCCACAATGTCTGGGTTCTTAACCATTTGAATTGTCATGTCATCTTTACCATCGACTTTTTTAAGCTTCTGGTCTGCAATGGTCTCTGGGCGGTAATCGGCAACCGCAGCGCAGCTGATGAAAATATCATGCTGAGCAGCATTGGCATTCACGGCATCAAACATCTGTTGTGCGCTGTCTACATCAATGCGATTAACCTGATTTGGTGTCGCGAGTGATACAGGGCCACTAATTAGAGTTACCGTAGCACCTTGTTTCGCGGCCGCTTCAGCCAGTGCATAGCCCATCTTGCCCGAGCTATGATTGGTAATGTAACGAACTGGGTCGATCGCTTCGCGAGTTGGACCCGCAGTAATTAACACCGAACGACCAGTAAGAGGTTTAGGTTGGAAGAAGTCTTCACAACGATGGACCAGTTGCATTGGCTCTAACATACGCCCCATACCAACATCGCCACAGGCCTGTTCACCAGCTGCCGGGCCCCAGATTTCACATCCACGACGTTTTAGCGTTGCGATGTTCTCTTGAGTTGCAGGGTGGCTGTACATTTGTTGGTTCATTGCTGGGGATACCGCAACTGGCGCATCGGTTGCTAAAACCAAAGTGGTCAGTAGGTCGTTACCCATGCCTGCGGTCATGCGCGCAATAAGGTCTGCGGTTGCGGGTGCTAATAAGACTAGGTCAGCCCATTTCGCCAGTTCGATGTGTCCCATGGAAGCTTCAGCAGCAGGATCAAGTAAACTATCAGACACTGGCCTTCCAGAGACAGCTTGCATGGTGAGAGGAGTAATGAACTCCTTAGCCGCATTAGTCATGACGACTTGTACCTGCGCACCACGTTCGATTAAGCGTCGAGTCAGTTCGGCACATTTATAAGCTGCGATACCACCACTAATGCCAAGTAGGATTTTTTTTCCAGCTAGGCCTTGTTGGTCAGCGTTATCCAGTTGATTAACCAATGTTTGCATGATTCTGTTCCTTAATTTCTCTGGGACTAACGATATCAGAACAAAGGATTAGTGCCTAGAAGCAGAATTGGAACAGGTTTGACACTCATCAAGTTGATGTTATCAAACTTATCAATTACACGGTTTTGCTAGGCATTAGTCTTCTTTATAACGCTGTGGAAGCTCTCCGTAGACAAACGGATTAGGCTGATGGATCGTATTCATCACCTTAGATAGCCTTTATATGCCTATAAGTAAAATGCCTGTTGAGTCGATGCCAAGAGAAAAGTTACTGAGTAGAGGCCCCGACTCCTTAAGTGATGCGGAGTTGTTAGCGATATTTCTTCGAACGGGCACACAAGGAATGAATGTTTTAGAGCTATCAGACAAGTTGATCAAAGATTTTGGTTCGCTTCGCCATCTTTTTTCTGCAACGGAGGCCGAGTTTTGTGCCCATAAAGGGATGGGGCAGGCGAAATATGTCCAGTTGCAGGCT
Source organism: Vibrio sp. 1F169 (assembly GCF_041439605.1). NCBI lineage: Bacteria > Pseudomonadati > Pseudomonadota > Gammaproteobacteria > Vibrionales > Vibrionaceae > Vibrio > Vibrio sp. 1F169. Next base: position 123,080 of record NZ_JBGOOI010000008.1, read on the forward strand.
GTTTTGGAGATGACGCAACGTTATTTGGCCGAGACTTTATCTCGAGGGGATGCACTAACTAGCCCAAGTCACACCAAGTTGTATCTTTCGAGTATATTGCGTGATCGCCAGCGAGAAGCCTTCTACATATTGTTCCTAGATAACCAAAACAGAGTAATAAAAGATGAAGTGATGTTTGAAGGAACCATCGATGCAGCATCTGTTTACCCGAGAGAAGTGGTTAAACGGGCACTTCATCATAATGCTGCCGCTTTAATCCTAGCGCACAACCATCCTTCCGGTGTCGCAGAGCCAAGCCAAGCAGATAGGCGAATTACACGTAGATTAACCGACGCATTGGCACTAGTGGACATCCGAATTCTCGACCATTTTGTCGTTGGAGATGGCGAAGTTATCTCTTTTGCAGAGCGCGGATGGATTTGAATCACATTTTAGGTTGTTAGTTGCGTTAAATCTGCTATCATTCCGCCCACATTTTAGAACCTTAAATCAGCTCTGATTACTCAAATAGCTGCCCTGTTCAAAAAAAGATCACGAAATCCTTAAAAAGGATCTGTTCGGGTCTTGAGCAATGCATGTCAAGTTAGTATAATACGCGACCTTTGATAGCCTTGAATGGATTTTCCATTATGGTTTTTACCTCTATTTTCAGAATTGATAGAGAGGTTCGGCCACCAAGGTTGATATCGAGCTGAAACGATTTGGAGAGACATTCATGTCCCGAGTATGTCAAGTAACTGGTAAGCGTCCAGTAACGGGTAACAACCGTTCACACGCACGCAATGCTACCAAGCGTCGTTTTCTGCCGAACCTACAAACTCACCGTTTCTGGGTAGAGAGCGAAAAACGTTTTGTTAAACTACGTCTAACTGCTAAAGGCATGCGTATTATTGATAAGAAAGGCATCGATGCTGTTCTTGTTGATATCCGTGCACGTGGCGAAAACGTTTAAGAGGAATTAAGCAATGGCTAAAGGCATTCGTGAGAAAATCCGTCTAGTATCTTCTGCTGGAACTGGTCACTTCTACACAACTGACAAGAACAAGCGTAACATGCCAGGCAAATTTGAGATCAAAAAGTTTGATCCAGTAGTTCGCCAGCACGTTATGTACAAAGAAGCTAAAATCAAGTAATTGATAGCCCCTTTGTCTCTTCTTTTATAGAAGAATAAATTAAAAACCCAGCTTATAGCTGGGTTTTTTTATATCTAAAATTTGAGTAACTCAATTATTCTTGTTTGATATAGCGTCTGATAGATAGAAAACCGTACAAAATAGAAAGTATTGCCACTTTCACGATATACTGATTACTCAATAGGTTAGATGAGCAGAATCAGATGAGATATCGTGGACGTCGATGGAACAACATACTCATGTTAAGCGTGATCGCTTTTATTGGCGTGTTAAACCTTCCAACTTTGATCAAAACGTACCTTATCGAGCCCGAACCTGAAGTTAAGGTCAGCGGTTCTTATCCTTCTCTTTTAAATCCAGCAGCTGAGCTTCAAGCTTTGCATTTTGCTAATTGGTCAGTTGTAGTAGAAGACGATCATTGGGCTTATCAATTTAAAGACACAGTGCTTCCTCAAACTACCAGTGCACAAGAGCTGTCACAGAGGTGGCAGGAACTTGTGGGCACCGAAATTGACTCTCAAACTTATACCGACCTCTCACCACAATTGAATACCCCGCATACCATTGAGGTTTGGTATCAAGACCAAGAAGAGCCCCAGCGTATTACCTATTATCAATTGCCGGAGTTCTGGTTGTTAAAAAACTGGAATGATCAGTGGTTGGCGGTGTCTATTGAAGAGAGCTACCTGTTTCCAAGTTTTAGCTCGAAACCTTCATTTAAATCAGACAAGCTATCTATATCAGACAAACCATCTCTATCGGACGATTAACTATGCCTGAATTACCCGAAGTTGAAGTAAGCCGCATGGGGATCTCGCCTCATTTAGTTGGCGAGACGATTAAAACGCTTACCTTTCGAACTCCAAAGCTGCGTTGGGAGATCCCACAAGAGCTTAAAAAGTTAGAAGGGCAGATGATTCGCTCGATCTCTCGTCGAGCAAAGTATTTATTGATTGAGACAGATACAGGCACCGCTATTGTACATCTTGGTATGTCTGGTTCACTACGAGTGTTAGATGCAGACTTCCCAGCAGCAAAGCACGATCACGTGGATCTTAAGCTCACCAATGGCAAGGTTCTGCGTTATAACGATCCGCGTCGCTTTGGTGCGTGGTTATGGTCGGCGCCTGATGAGTTACATACTGTATTACTGGGTTCTGGCCCTGAGCCACTAACTGACGACTTCAACGCAGATTACATTGCTGAGAAAGCAGAAAAGCGTAAGGTTGCCGTCAAACAGTTCATTATGGACAACAAAGTCGTGGTCGGTGTCGGAAATATCTACGCCAATGAAGCGCTATTTTCTTCACGTATTAGCCCTTTGCGTCCTGCAAGCAAAGTGACAAAACAAGAGTGGATCTTGTTAACCAAAGAGATCAAACAAGTGCTCGTAACAGCGATCAGGCAGGGCGGAACAACCTTAAAAGACTTTGCCCAAGCGGATGGAAAACCGGGCTATTTCGCTCAAGAGCTACAGGTTTATGGTAAAGCTGGTGAACAGTGTCCTAACTGTGAAGAGCTGATTCAGGAACTTAAAATAGGGCAAAGGAACACGTTTTATTGCTCTCGTTGCCAGGTATAGATGTGTAGGTCTCAATACAGAGGTTGAGATCACTTGAAGCTGTGTCTAGGGCTCTTTATCTGTTAAAATTACCGATACTCTTTTGATTTACAGTTTGAATTATGTCGTCTTCATTTCTAAAGGCAGAGTCTATATCTAGAGCTTTGTTGCTAATTCCTTACCTATGGTTAGCTATTGGTATTATTTGGATGCCTCAGGGCAACAAACCTTTGGTCGCTTTGGTTTTGGTTGCAGCTATCGCCCAGTTAGCGGTAAAGGGCTTTTCTCAGGTTAAAGAAAATCTGAAAACTAATATGTGGTTATGGGGCGTGTGGCTCGCTTTGATGTTCACCATTGTTAGCTACATAACTTATGGGGCAAGTTCTCAAGAATTAAGAGGTTTATTATTGGCACTTGTTTTGCTGATCGTGCTTCCTCAGTCGCATATAGTAGATATTCGTTGGGTTCAATATTTATTATTTTCAGCAGCTTTGGCTTGTTGGGTATTATCTTGTTGGTATTCTATTATCGAACCTACCCCGCGAGGTCATTGGCCGGTGAACCCGATTCCATTAGCTATACACCAAGGCCTCGTTTCTGTGCTTTCCATTGGCGCACTGTTGACGACATTTAAAGGAAAACGAAGCGGTTTACTTACCGTCAGTGCCATCATCTCTGGCTTATCGGTATTGTTAACCCAGTCAAGGGGGGGGATCTTAGCTCTCGCTTGTTGTTACCTTTTGGTGGCGGTTAGTGTTCTCGTTCAAAAAAAGGGCAGTTTTAAAATTATCGTTATATCCTTTTTAGTGCTCTTCGGTTCAGCGTTATTGGCTAAGGATGCACTTATCAAACGATATCAAGAAACGGAGGCCGAATTTTATCAAATGAACCATGGCAATCGAGATACTTCGATTGGTTTAAGGCTACAAATGTACCAAGCAGGTTTGGAGCTCTTTGCTAGTCACCCCGTGTTAGGTCATGGAGAATTCACACGTGAGTATGCAGAAGAGAACCTAACTGGTTATACACCGACCGGCTATCATTTTATCTCACAAGCACATTTACATAATAACTATATTGATAAACTGGCTCGTTCAGGGGTGATCGGTTTTATATTTTTGTTATATTTACTTTTTTACCCAATTTATTTTGGAATAAAAAAGCATCCGCAATGTGTTTGGCTATTGAGCTTACCCGCAATTTATTATGCTTTGACCAGTGTCACCGATTCGCCGTTTAGAAATGGCGACACCACGGTTGCCTATTTGGTTGTGATCGGCACACTCATGCACTATGCAAGTAGGAAGGTTAAGGTTGAAATGCATTACAGTAATGATAACGAAATATAAGCAAGCACGATGAAATTATTCTATTATCTAAAACATGCCTTGCTCTCTGTCGCACCTCGTTTGTACTTTTCAAAACAGTTTGAAAAGCTGGAAAAGTCATATTTTGATCAAGCTGACTATATAAAAACCAGAGTAAATTATTATGTGAAAGGGCTCGGCGACTTTGATAAGGCTAGTCTAAGCTGCGAGATTAATAATTATTCTCGAAAAGGATATACATCTTATTTCTTTGATCTTAAAGAGTTTCTTCATTATTTTCCAAAGTACTTTCGTTTCAGTTACTACTTTGGTGATGAAACGCATATAGAGCCAGTTCCAACTTTATTTAAAGCTCGTCCGATTGATGGGAACAATAGTAACTCTGTACTATTTAAATTAGATAAGCGTCGTCATTTCCGATTCGTGGATGATAGCTTAAGTTTTTCTGATAAAAAAAATATGGCCGTATTTCGTGGTGCTGTGACTCAACCACATAGAATTCGTTTTATGAAAACTCTGTATGGTCATCCACTGATGAATGCAGGTCAATCGAATACTTCAGAGCAAAACCCAGAGTGGCAACAACCATTTATGACAGTCGAAGAGCAGCTTCAGTACAAATTCATTATTTGCCTTGAAGGGAACGATGTTGCATCGAACTTGAAATGGGCAATGTCTTCAAACTCGCTTGTCATTACTCCAAAAATGAAGTTTGAAACGTGGTTTATGGAAGGCACTCTGCAACCCGGCATACACTATGTAGAGGTGAAGGATGATTGGTCGGATTTTGAGCAAAAAATGCAATACTATTTAGACAACCCTAAAGAGTCTGAGCAGATAATCAAAAATGCGCATGAATATCTTGCTCCTTTTCAAGATGAACAATTAGAAAAGTTGGTTTGTATTAAAACACTTGAAGAATATTTTAGACTATCTGGCCAAGCGATTAACGAACACGCTATGAACGAGCAAGACAAATGAAAATTCTGATTATTGGCCCATCATGGGTTGGAGACATGGTAATGTCTCAAGGCTTATATATTGAGTTGCAGAAGCAGTACCCTGACGCAAAAATTGATGTTTTAGCGCCAGCATGGTGTAAGCCTATTTTGGAAAGAATGCCACAAGTCAATCAAGCTCTTGAAATGCCATTAGGACATGGTCAGTTTGATCTGAAGTCTCGTTATAGAATCGGTAAATTATTGAGGGAAGTGCAGTACGACAAAGCGTACGTATTACCCAACTCTGCGAAATCCGCTTTAATTCCCTTGTTTGCACGCGTCCCTGAACGAGTCGGTTGGAAAGGTGAAATGCGTTTTGGTTTGCTTAATGACGTTAGAACCAATAAAAAAGCATTTCAATACATGTTAGAGCGATATGTAGCGTTGGCGCACTCTAAAGCTGAAATGACGGGTAGTGGCTGTTTGGGTGAATTGTCACAATTACCTTTTCCAAGTCTACAAGTTGTCGATTCCAGCCAACAATCAGCTATGGAGCAATTTGGTTTAAATAATCAAAGACCGGTCCTTGGTTTATGTCCTGGTGCTGAGTTTGGCCCGGCGAAACGTTGGCCTGATAATCACTTTGCAACAGCAGCGACAGCGATGATAAAGCAAGGTTACCAAGTGTGGTTGTTTGGCTCAGCTAAAGATCGTGAAGTAACCCAAAAGATAATCGAACAAGTCCCTGTTAATATGCAGCAGCATTGCTTCAATTTAGCTGGAGATACGAGCTTAATTCAGGCCGTAGACTTGATCGGGGCTTGTCGTACTGTCGTTAGCAATGATTCTGGGTTGATGCATGTGGCCGCGGCGGTTGGCTGTAATGTCGTGGCTGTCTATGGCTCTAGCTCACCTAAATATACGCCTCCGCTAACCAACAAACTGGCAATCATCAATACTGATATTGAGTGCCGACCTTGCTTTGAACGAACTTGTCCCAAGCAGCATCTAAAGTGCCTAACTGAGTTAATGCCGAGTAGAGTAATTAGTGCTATTGAGCAGTTTGATGTTATTTCCCAAGGCAAAATATAAATAAGGTCGTTATATGAGCATCGTCGTTCGTTGGGCCTATACCGCGCTACTTTTCTTTGTTAGCCCTATTCTGCTTTGGGGCTTATATCGCTCCAAAGCAAACAAACCGCCTTTTGGTCATCGCTGGAAAGAGCATTTCGGATTTACACCGCCGATTAAGAATAGACCGTCGGGTGTGATTTGGATTCATGCCGTTTCAGTAGGGGAGGTGCTGGCGAGTAAAAAGTTAGTTGAACAACTGGCGATACAAAACCCAGATAAAAGAATACTGATCACTACAACAACGAGTACAGGCGCTGAGCAGGTAGAAAAGATGAGTGGTTCGATTAGCCACCGCTATATGCCTATTGATTTTGGTTGGTGTGTTCAAGGTTTTATCAACCGCATTCAGCCAGATAACATGCTCATTATTGAAACGGAATTATGGCCAAACACCATTAACACCGTTGCTAAAAATGATATTCCGATGATATTAGTTAATGGACGATTATCAGAAAAATCAGTCAGTAATTATCAAAAAATGAGTTCGTTAATTTATCCGACAATCTCTAAGTTAAGCTTAATGTTGACGGTACACTCTGATGATAAATCTCGATTTGAGTTGCTAGGTGCGCCGAGCGAAAAAGTCATTGTCACAGGCTCAATTAAGTACGATGTGTCGATTGATAATAATATAATCGCACAAGGCGAGAATCTTAAAGATATTTTGGGACAGGGTAGGCAGATTGTTGTCGCCGCGAGCACTCATGCGGGCGAAGATGAACAAATTTTTAGAGCTTACCAACAAGCCAAAATCCAACTGCCAGAATTGCTGTTAGTGATAGTGCCTCGTCATCCTGAACGGTTTGATTCGGTTGCTGAATTGGCCAAAAACCAAGATTTACTTTTAGTGCGTCGAACCGAAGTTGTTGACGACGTACCGCTTGATGTTGATGTCTACCTAGGGGATACGATGGGAGAGCTTATGGTTATGCTTTCTGCGAGTGATCTTGTTTTTATGGGAGGAAGCCTACTTGGAAAGAAAGTAGGAGGGCATAACTTCATCGAACCGGCGCTGCTTCAAAAATACTGCTTAACAGGGCCGAGCTACTTCAATTTTTCCGATCTAGCGAATCAATTGATCGAGTCAAGCGCATTGTCTGTTGTAGCCGATGAGAATGAGCTTGCTTTACAAATGATCAGTGCATTATCCAAGCCTAAAGAGTTAATTGAAAAAGGGCGAATAGGCTATGGTATAGTTCAACAGAATCAAGGTGCGTTACAACAAACACTCCAATTGATACATCATTCAGCCACCAACAATCAGTCAACCAATATTGAGACATCACCATGATCAAAACTTTTGTTATTCATGTAAGCAAAGGCTACGAAGAACGTAGAAAACATATAGATAAGCACCTGCCAGAAGTGGGCATCACTGATTACGAATATATGTTAGCTGGTGATATCGATGATCTATCTGATGACGTTAGAAATGGTTTTTTTGACGACTCACTGAGGCTTCCCGAGAAATCTTGCTTTTATAAGCACTACTTAGTGATGAAAAAAGTCGTAGAAGAACAAATTCCACAAGTATTAGTGCTAGAAGATGATGCTTTTTTAAATAGCGATTTTATTGAGCAACTAGAAGCTTTCCAAAATGAACTTCGTGGTGAAGAAAAGTATCTTGTAAATATTGAAGAGGCATCGAGCTTAGTACCTGCATCAGTAAGAGTTCCAAATCAACATCTGTACTTGTGTAAAACGAACAAGCTTACTGGTGGTTTGCTTTATGATCTTAGTTTTGCTCGTGCAATGGTAGAGCATATGGAAAGCAATATAACTGACGCACCTATTGATGGTTATATTGGTAATGAGCGAACGACATTAGAGTACAATATTTTTTGGACACACCCACCTTTGGTTCGTCAGGGCAGTAAAACCGGTGCATTTGATAGTGAGTTGAGTGGTAGAACCTCAGGACTTTATGCGACGGTTAGAAGTTGGTTTAAAGAGGGATACCGAACTCATGTTCGAAGCCATGTCAGCAGCAAGCACAAAGCACTTTTTAAAAATATTACGAAGTACTAAATTATGAAATCAGAATTGGCTAAAAAACACTTAACATTTGTCATTTATGGCAATGATAGAACTTACTATCAAGGCGCAAGATTTTGCATTTTGTCTTTTTTAGCCAATTGGGTTGAGGCAAATGGAACTAGGCCTGAAATTTCTGTTCTAGCAGAAGAGCCTGAGCACTTCGCTAATATGCCAATTAAAGTGTTTCCGATATCGCCAGCTCAAAAGGCTGAATGGAGTCTAGACAATACTTATCACTTCAGAATCAAGAACCGCGGCTTAAAATATCTTTGTGATAATTTAGAGTTGAGCCCTGAAGATAAACTGCTTTTTTTAGATACAGATACGTACTTTAACGTGCCAACAAACGTTTATTTCGACTCTATATCGGATAAAAACGCGTTACTGTTTTGCTCAGAAGTGAATATCAATACCTTACCAAGCACCAATGAATACGCACATATCCGAGATAGAGATATAAAACTCATGGATGGCAGTGTTTATCGCACTAATCCAGACTCAGTTATGTGGGCGTCGGCAGTCATTGGCATTTCAGGGAAGCACGTGTCGGCTTTTGATGAGGCCGATGTGTTGATCCAAGCGTTACGTCAAGAGGGCTGTGAGGCACATACTTTAGAACAGTTTGCGTTATCTGAAGCGCTCTCTACACAGGTGAAGATAGAACCAGCGAAAGCTTGGCTCAATCACTATTCAACGAGTGGACGAAAAGACTGGGCAAGAACGGTGTTGGAACAGTTCTTCGAAGCGCATGGAGATAAGCCGTTTGAAGAGCAAATACGCTTAGCTAAAGATGTGTCCTTCAAACGTCCTCTTGCTGAAGTGATTCGAGGGCATATCTATAAAAAGAAAAAGAAAATTCGTAAGTTCTTTGGTTTGAAAGAAGAATAAATCACAGGCCGTTCAAGGGTACTCAGTTTGTGTACCCTTGTTCAATTTGTGAAAAATCAAAGTAATTAGCATCAATTTTTCCTAAGCGAACTTCTTTTTCGAATGAGCGCTCGAGTCGCTTTAAATTACTCTCTTTCCAGTTGCTGCCTGTCTGTGTTAAGCATTTATCAAAATCGATAATCCAAACTTTACCTGCTTTATCAATGAGAATGTTATGAATATTGAGGTCGGTATGATTGACCCCGGCATCGTGCATTTTTCGAATTTGATGACCAATATCGTTGAAATGGGAATCGGATAGTTTTTTGTTTGACAGTATCTTTACTAAGTCTTCTGCGTCGGAAATCTTTTCAATTAAGATATCGGCTTTGTAAACGAACCCTTCTCGCGATACCTTTGCAGCAACTGGGCTTGGGACATTAACGTTATGTTTAGCTAGAAGCTCAAGTAACATTAACTCTTGGTATGCTCGTGAGTTCTCTAATCCAGTAAATAAATAGCTGTCTCTAACTAGCTTTCCAAACAAGCCGCCGCGATGATAATGTCGAAGAGCGAAATCGCTTTTTTCTCCCTTAACAAACCATGTTGTTCCTCTACCTTGAGCGTGCCCCAGTATTGCTTGATTTGCCTTCCAATAATCCACAGAAAAAGCCAATTCAACGTCTTCGGTGAGTAACTTAGGGTTATACCAGTACGTTGTTTTATGGATTTGCTTTGTTGTAAACATGAATCACTGTCTCGTATTGGGGAGTTTATGGCATACTTGGTAGAACAGTATATCAAACGCCGAACAGATTAATGAACGATTCATGTAGTTACCAAAAAATATTAGTTGTTGCCACTCATTGCATTGGTGATAGTTTGTTGATCTCTGCTTTTACCCATAGTCTGAGAAAAGCGTTTCCGACCGCCACAATAGATGTTTTAGTGAATGCTAGAGGGGAGATGGTTTTTGGTACCAATCCAGACGTTGACTCTTTAGTTGAAATTCCGCCAAGAGCATCCGTTAAGGACTATTACCGAATTTTAAAAACGCATGGTCGATATGATTTAGTCGTCAATGAAATGCTTAATGATAGAACCGCTATCTATAGTTTTATCTTTGGCAAGAAAAGACTTGGTGCAATTGATGAATCGCTTTCTGGCGCCTGGGTTAAAAAGTTAATTTATACTCATTACATTAAAGAACAACATCGCTTTGAGCATAAAATGAGTCGCGTTGCTCGTATGCTGGATACCATAGATGTTAATTGTATTGCACGGCTTGTATCTCCCGAAGAGTTATTACCTTCAGCGGTTCAAAAGAGATTGCCATCAAACTACATTGTTGTGCATGCGCCATCCTCCAACGAAATTAAGCAGTGGCCAGTTTCGTATTGGGTTGAAGTCATCAATCGTCTGATATCTTCAGGTTATAATATTGTCTTATCTGGCGCTAAATTAGAACGAGACGAGACCATTGTTGAACAAATCATTAGCCAAGTTCCTGAATCGAATCAACTGGTCAGTGTTTTGGGGGAATTATCATTAGCTCAAACTTCGGTATTAATAAAACACAGTGATGGTTTTGTTGGACCTGATAGTGGCCCGGGTCACCTCGCATCAGGTTACTCTATCCCAATTGTATCTATTATTAGCGTGGCGCCAGCAAGCATGTGGTCACCTTGGCCATATGAAGAGCCAATTGATGTAACGAACAATTTATACAGCAATGGTGTTCGCTCCCAAAGAGTCGCCAATATTAGACTTGTGCAATCTGAACGTAACTGCGTCCCTTGCTATAAAAACAGATGTCAGATTAGCGATGATGTCTATTCGCCATGCCTTCAAGATATCAAGCCAGATAACGTTGTTTCTGCTGTTCTAGAAATGATGCCATTGGAATCGATCAATGAATAACGCTCTTTCTGCTCCAAAATCTATTTGTATTCTGCGTTTATCTGCCATTGGTGACGTTTGTCATGCCCTTTCTGTGGTGCAACTTATTCAAGCTACCTATCCAGAATGTCAGATCACGTGGGTGATGGGAAAAATCGAAGCTCAATTACTTGGTGATATACCTGGAATTCAAGTTGTCGTGTTTGATAAAAAACGCGGCCTAAAAGGAATGAAAGAAGTATGGGGATCCCTGCGTCCAACTCGGTTCGATTATTTACTGCATATGCAAGTTGCATTAAGAGCCAGCCTGTTAACGATCGGAGTAAAGGCAAAAGTAAAACTTGGTTTTAGTTGGACACGTGCCAAAGAGGGGCAGTGGCTCTTTACCAACCGCAAGCTACCAAAAACGGACGCATCTCATGTGTTAGATAATTTCTCTGAATTTGCTTACTTTTTGGGGTGTTCCAAACAGGTGCCGACATGGGATCTTGCTTTGTCTGATGAAGATCAAAGACTATCGATGGAGCTTGCGCATGAGCCGTATATTGTTATTAGCCCTGCCGCGAGTAAAGATGAGAGAAACTGGTTAGTTGAGCGCTATGCCGCTGTCGCCGATCACGCTTATCAGTTAGGCTTTAAAGTGGTTTTTTGTGGTGCTCCAACGGATAGAGAGCGCAATTTAACCGACAATATCTCTCAGCACATGACATCACCTTGTATTAACTTAGTAGGCTCAACCTCGTTAAAGCAGCTTACCGCAGTGATTGATAAATCCAGTGTAGTGATCGCTCCTGATTCAGGGCCAGCACACATCGCGACGACCCAAGGTGTCCCCGTGATTGGTTTGTATGCGCACAGTAACCCAATGCGCACTGGGCCTTACCATAGTTTAGACAATGTGGTTTCTGTTTATGAACAGATTGCTGAAGAGCAACACGGCAAAGCGGTTAGCGATCTTCCATGGGGAACCCGAGTAAAAGGAAAAGATCTTATGGCCCTTATTTCTACAGAATCGGTGATTGAGCAGCTAGAGCGTGTATTAGGCCGATTGAAAAACAAGAAAACATCCAGTGAATAAAGGAATGTCATGAAAATAGCAATTTACCCAGGTACTTTTGATCCAGTGACTAACGGCCACTATGACTTAATTAAACGTGCCGCATGTATGTTTGAAAAGCTTGTCATTGGTGTCGCAGAGAGCCCAAGCAAAGCCACCTTATTTAGCTTAGATGAGCGTGTGGCCTTATTGCGAGAAACTTGCGATGAATTACCTAATGTCTCCGTCGAGGGTTTTAGCGGCTTGCTAGTTGATTTTGCGACCGAGCAGAATGCCTCAATTTTGGTGCGTGGCTTAAGAACGACAATGGACTTTGAGTATGAATTTGGTTTGACGACAATGTATCGTCGGTTGAAACCAGAATTAGAGAGCCTGTTTTTGACACCTTCAGAAGAGTTTGCTTTTTTATCATCAACACTGGTTCGTGAAGTTGCTATTCATGGTGGAGATATAGAGCAATTTGTTCCAGAGTGTGTCCATCAAGCAGTTGTCGCTAAAGTAAAAGCTTCTAAAAATTAAGTGATTATGAATATTCTAATGTATACAAGAGCCACGTTACCTGTGGTGAATTATGGTGGAACCGAACGAGTCATTTGGGACTTAGTTTATGCTTTGCATCTTGCCGGGCACCGAGTGACTCTGCTCGCTGGCAAAGGCACAAAGTGTGATTGGGCGAGAGTTATAGAGTATCAACCGAATGTACCACTGCAAAGTCAGCTTCCAAATGATATTGATGTTGTACATTTCCACTCTGATTTAGAGCCTATCTCTTATCCCTACATTTTAACTCAGCATGGTAATTCAGACGGCCCTATTGACCCTAATACCGTCTTTGTTTCATCTCAGCATGCAAAAAATCATGGTGCACAGGCTTATGTTTACAATGGCTTGAATTGGGACAACTACCAAAAGCCTAACTTTAATTTGAAACGAGAGCGTTTCCATTTCCTTGGGAAAGCGGCGTGGCGAGTTAAAAATGTTCAAGGTGCCATTGATATTACCAAGAAAGCGGGTCAGCAGCTTGATGTCTTGGGTGGCCATCGATTGAACCTAAAAATGGGTTTTAGGTTAACGCTAGATCGTCATGTTCGTTTTTTAGGGATGGTGGACGATACAACGAAATCTCAGATCATGACTCAGTCAAAAGGTCTGATATTCCCCGTGACTTGGCATGAACCGTTTGGCTTAGCGATTACAGAGAGTTTGTATTTTGGTTGTCCAGTGTTTGGTACACCCTATGGATCACTGCCGGAATTAGTTTCTAGTGAGGTAGGTCTTTTATCGAGCTGTGAACAAGATCTCGTAGAAGGAATATTAAACTCAGATACCTATGATTCAGCTCGTTGTAATGAATACGCGAGAGATCAATTCAATGCAGCGGTTATGGCTGAAAAGTATGTTACCTACTACGAGAAGGTCGTTGAAGGTAATAAAGCCAATAGTGCATTAGGAAGTATTGTCGAGTCTTTTAAAAGGTTGCCTTATGAACGATAAATTGAAGCAAAAACTGGTTTTTGTAGGCTATAAGCAACAGTATGAAAAACTAGAAATTGACGTCCTATCGTCTGATTATGAAAAGCATCATATCTTCTTAAGCAAGTGGTTAGTGAAATTAATTTCCTTTTTATTTTTCTATAGTAAAAAACACTATCATGAGGCTTATGGAGCGATCATAAGACGAAAAATAAAGGCACTCAATGGCTTCGATGTCATATTCACTACCGACTCTTTGAGAGACATTAAGTCAATATCAAAGGTTAGTGGGAGGAAGATTATTCTTTTTAGGAATATTACAGATGGGAGCTTGAACCATCTTTTAGATGATTTTGAAATATATACGTTTGATGAGGGTGATGCAAAAAAATACAACTTTAAGCATGCTTATTCTCCGATGCCTCAACTAAAAATTATTGATGAGATAGCAAAATCCTCTGATTACGATGTGTCTTTTGTGGGGGTGGATAAAGGAAGGAAAGAAAAGGTTCAAAAAATAAAAGAGGCATTGGGTGATCTTAAGTGCAACTTTATTGTTTTTGACAAAAAACCGTCTTATTCCTATGTTGAATACCTAACCGTGATGCTCAATACCAAATGTGTATTGGAAATGGTTCTTGATGGACAGACGTCTGATACTATGAGGGTGAAAGAAGCGCTATACGCAAGAAAGAAAGTCATCACTAATAATACGAGTCTTTATAATCACCCTTTGTACTCAAAAAATAACTTTCTGATATTCGATTCTCTAAGTGAACTTGCCAGTAATATTGAAGGCTTTATGTCTAGCGAGTTTGACGAATCAGTTTTGATTAAGCTTGAAGATTACACAGTTGATGGTTTTTATCACAAACTCCTATCTGGTAATGGCGAATAGACTCATTATGAAAAAAATCATACGCAAGATTAAGAAGCTAATATTCATTCGTGATCAAAAAAAACAGAAGAACTTCCTTTCTCGAAAATCAAACTTTACAGACACTCAATTTGAAGGCTGTAACTCTGTAGCAAGCGATTGTGATGTGAATGCTTCATATATTGGCTTCGGTACTTATATTGATACTCATTGTAATATGAACAATGTCAAAATAGGTCGTTTTTGCTCGATTGCTAATAATGTGAAAATTGTCCTAAATAACCACCCGGTCAATGATTATGTGTCGACTCACCCTTGCTTTCATCGAGCAGATCATCGATTGATGCAGAAACAAGGATTGGATTTTAACAAAGGTACTATTTACTCGCATACCAAGTATGTTGAAGAGCATTACCAAGTTGTTGTTGGATCCGATGTTTGGATTGGTGAAGACGTGAAAATATTCCCAGGAGTGGCTATCGGGCATGGTGCAGTGATTGCAACAGGTTCTATTGTGACCAAAGATGTAGAAGCATTCAGCATTGTGGGTGGTGTTCCAGCGAAGGAAATTAAGAAGCGCTTTACTGAAGAGGAAAGGGAAGCTCTTTTAATGGAACAGTGGTGGGAATGGCCACTTGAAAAATCAAAAAGCATCAAGGTGCCTTTATTAACATCAAAGATTTTAAGTTATTGATTAGTTAGAAACTCCTAACTAATCAATCGAGTCTATATGCCTACGTGTAGGTTTATACCCATACCCTATCTGGCAGGGTAGTTGTCACTGTTAAAATTTAACCAGTTTGGGCGATAAA
>NZ_JBGOOI010000009.1:0-126993 GCF_041439605.1 Vibrio sp. 1F169
TTTTAGTAAGACTCGCTACACTGTGCGATCTAAACACCTTAAATGATAGGTGTTGGCTCAATGAGCGGCATTTTTATTATCTGTTGAAAGCTAATTCTCAGCTTAACCCAAAGGTTAAGCCTTGAGACGAGAAAGCTAGAAGACTAAGAGTTAGCCTCGACCACCTTTAATCGCTTTAATGATTTCAGTCGTAGAGCAACCATCTTCAAAGTTAAGTACTTTAACTTCACCGCCAGCCGCAATCACTTCCGCACCACCAGCAATCTCTTCAGGTTTGTAATCACCACCTTTCACAAGAATGCTTGGCAGAACTTCAGAGATCAAACGTTGCGGTGTATCTTCAGAAAACGGAACAACCCAATCAACCGCACCTAAACCAGCCAGTACCGCCATACGACGATCGGTTGGGTTCACAGGACGACCAGGGCCTTTTAAGCGTTTCACAGATTCATCCGTATTCACAGCAACGATCAAACGATCACCCAACTCAGCAGCATGGTTCATGTAAGAGACATGTCCCGCATGCAGAATATCAAAGCAGCCATTAGTCATAACGACTTTCTCGCCTTTCGCACGAGCACGTTTCACCGCTTCAACTAGGGCAGCTTCAGAGATCACACCGTAGTCAGTATCTTGGCTACCATGAATCGCTTCCGCTAACTCAATCGTAGACAACGTCGATGTACCTAGCTTGCCAACTACCACGCCAGCTGCAGCGTTTGCTAATGCACACGCTTCATCAAGTGGCTTACCTGCAGCAACTGAAGCTGCTAATACTGAAATAACCGTATCACCAGCACCAGTAACGTCATACACTTCTTTCGCTTGGGTCGGTAAGTGGAATGGTTCTACGCCTTTGCGGAGCAATGTCATGCCATGCTCACTGCGAGTCACTAGCAAGGCTTCAAAATCAAACTCTTCAATTAACGCGAGCCCTTTTTCGATCATTTCATCTTCAGACTTAACCTTACCGGCAACCAGCTCAAACTCCGCCATGTTTGGCGTAAGTAATGTCGCACCACGGTAGCGTTCAAAATCTGCACCTTTAGGGTCGATAAACACCGGAACGTTCGCGGCGCGTGCTTTTTGAATAAAGCTCTGCACATGCTCCAAAGCACCTTTCGCATAATCAGATAAGATTACCGAGCGTACATTAGGCAGTGCTTGCTCCATGCGAGATAAAACAAGCTCAGGATCCGTGTTCTCAAATTTGTCTTCAAAATCAAGGCGGATCAACTGCTGTCCACGGCTCATGACACGTAATTTTGTGATGGTTGGGTAGTCGTCCAACTCAACAAAATCACACTTCACCTTCAGTGCACCTAGGGTGTTTTTTAACACCTCAGCAGGCTCATCTTTTCCAGTCAAACCAACGATATGAGCATGACCACCAAGAGAGGCAATATTCATTGCTACGTTGGCAGCACCACCAGGACGCTCTTCGTTATTTTCTACTTTAACAACGGGCACAGGTGCTTCTGGTGAAATACGGCCAGTAGGGCCATACCAGTAACGGTCAAGCATTACATCACCGACAACAAGAACGCCTGATTGGCTGTAGTCAGGTAGAATTGGTTTCATTGTGGATCTCCAAAAATCGAATCTGGCTAGAGTCTAGCACACTGATTACAGTGGCTAAACCATAGAAAAATGAGTGAAAGCCTAACTCGATAGATACTCTAGTAGCTAATAAGCAGCTAAGAAGTCGATAAGCGATCACTAAATGATAATGACGTAACCGTTAAGAAATAGTTCCGTTACGCTTCCATCCATTGCTTCCATGCCTGAACAACATGTTCCCTTTCCATTTTAAATTTATCAATCGTCACGTCCGCATCAAGGTTGAGTAGATTGCGGTGATGGATTTCATCTCTTAATGTTGTATAGGCATTAGTTAATGCCATGCCTTGCTGTTCGTCCATAATCCCTTGTGACAACAGACTTTCAAAGATTCGTACATTGTCACACCAACGAGTCAACTTAGGTTTTTCATTACTGTATCGAAGTACTAAATATTGCGCCAAAAACTCAATATCGGTGATACCACCCGCATCTTGTTTCAGCATGAATCGATCGGCTTTTTTTCCACCGAGGTGCCCGCGCATTTTTTCACGCATATCGACAACGGATTTTTTAAGTACAGCTTCATCTCGAGTCAAACACAAAATCTCATGGCGAGTCTTGTTAAATGCCGAAGCCAATAAGTCATCACCATAAATCATACGAGCGCGAGTCAAAGCTTGGTGCTCCCAAGTCCACGCGTCATTATGCTGATACTCATCAAAGGCATCGGTTGGACTCACTAATAGACCAGAGACACCTAAAGGGCGCAAGCGAGTGTCGACCTCGTACAAAATACCAGAAGCAGTTCTGGTCGAGAAAATATGAATAATGCGCTGCGCCAATCTCAGATAAAATTGGCGTCCGTCGATCTCTTTCTTACCATCAGTATAGATGTGTACCGGGCAATCGTGCATGAATACGATATCGAGATCGGAGTTATAACCAAGCTCCCAACCGCCGACTTTGCCGTAACCAACGACGGCGAAGCCACGACCTTCACGATCTTTAACGTGGGTAGGCTCCCCAAACTTGGCTGTCACTTGTAACCAAGCTTGATTGATGCCGGCCTCAACAATCGCTTCTGCTAAATAGGTAAGGTGATCACTGACCTTCATAACAGGCAAAACGCCCGCAATATCAGCGGCTGCAATTCTCAAGATACAAGTCTGCTTAAACTGACGCAGACCCTCCATCTGTTGTTCCATGTCATCTTCAGGAATACGGGCTAGATAATCACGTAACTCGGTCTTGTAAGACTCTAAAGGCACGGGATTGTAGAGTTGTTGCGGATCAATAAGTTCATCTAACAGGATTGGGTAACGACCCAACTGCTCCGAGATCATCGGGCTCGCTGTACATAAGCGAACGAGTTGAGTGAGGGCTGCAGGGTGCTCATCCAATAGCTCAAGATACGTGGTGCGCGTAACGATTTTTTGTAACAGATGCAGCACTCGAGACAAACCAAATTCAGCATCCTTGGCGGTATAGAGCGCTTGAAACACTTTGGGCATTAATCGATTGAGTACTTCACGTCCACGAGGGCCAAGGGTTTTCTTAGCCAAATCAGCTTTGAATTGGATAATGGTTTTCGCCGCTTGCTGTGGGTTAGCAATCGCGATGTCATGCTCTAGAACCTGCTCAATCACATCTTGCTTATGAGCCATATCCCACAACTCACTAAAGTGACTCGCGATTGGGTTAGCATCATCTTCATCAACCCCAATTAGGTCTTCGAATACTGTGTGAACATTCGCCATATGAGCACGGGTCGCATCAATCAAACCATCCCAATCTGCAAACTGCATGGCGACAGCAAGTTGCAACTGTTCGAAATCGCCATCAGGTAAGGTTTGAGTTTGCTTGTCGGCCATCGCTTGTAATAGGTTCTCAAGGCGGCGTAAAAACAGGTATGCCTCACGTAAGTGACCGACCTCTTCTGCTTCTAATAAATGAAGATATTCAATCGCACTTAACGTCTCCAACAAACCTCGACCACGAAGGCTCGGTTCACGTCCACCACGAATCAGTTGAAAGACTTGAGCAATAAACTCGACTTCACGAATACCACCAGAGCCAAGCTTAATGTTGTTTGATAAGCCACGACGTCGCACTTCGCTACTGATCATCGACTTCATTCGACGCAAAGATTGAATGGCACTGAAGTCAATATAACGACGAAAAACAAACGGACGCAGCATCTGGCGGAGCTCTTGGTATTCAGGGTACATTTCGCTGCCCATCACACGCGCCTTAACCATTGCGTAGCGTTCCCAGTCACGGCCTTGTTCTTGGTAATAGTCTTCAAGAGCAGCATAGCTCATGACCAAAGGGCCGCTCTCCCCGAATGGACGCAAGCGCATGTCGACTCGATAACAGAATCCGTCAAAGGTTTGCTGATCAAGCGCCTTGATAATACGTTGCCCCAAACGCGTGAAGAACTGCGCGTTGGCGATACTTCTTCTTGCTCCTTGGGTTTCACCATTCTCAGGGTAAGTAAAAATTAGATCGATATCGGAAGAGAAATTCAGCTCACCGCCACCTAACTTGCCCATACCTATGATCAACATAGGCTGCGCTTCACCTTGCTCGTTACAAGGTGTGCCCCACTCTTTACAACAAATATCGTACTGCCATTGATAGGTCTCAAAGATCATCGCCTCTGCTAGCATCGACAAATGATTTAAGCTCTGTTCTAGATCCCATGAGCCCATAAAGTCACGCCAAGCAATGTAGGTCATCTCTCGATTGCGGAATTGACGCAGTACACGTTGGCCGCTCATTTCATCAGCACAACCAGAAAGTAACTCGGCCAAACGCTTACGATACCCTTCCGCGCGCTCTTCACATCTCAGCATCTCTGGCAAGGTGCTGGATAAAATCGAGTCACGCTGTAAACAATCACCAACAAAACAGCTCAAGCCTAATACACGCTTGAGCTCGGCAATCAATGACTCAGGCCAAGTGTTAATGGCGTCACTTTGATGCTCTAATAATTGCTCAAAAGCAGACTGGGAATGAGTGACGAGTAGAGAAGGCAATGGCATGTTTCTTCCTTGTGTAAGCTGCGCACCGAACAATTGGCTTGTCGGTTCAGTTCTTCAATAACGAGTTCTAAAAACTAATGATTAGTTATACCAAAGTTCTGCCAATAAAAAACGCCCACATTAGCAATGTGGGCGTTTTATCAGTGAACTTATCAAGCAAAGCCTTTATCTCTAATAACAAGTCTCCGTGGCCAAACCTCTAGGAATAGACCTTTAGATCTTACAAACTAGAGCTCAAGACCGAGAACTGGGGATTAAACCTTAAACTGCTTAATCTTACCGTCTAGCTCTTGTGCGTTGCTTTCCATGATCTCAGAAGTCTCGAGAAGCTCACCCACCACCACTACGGAAGCTTCAACAAGCTCACGAACATTGGTCAGGTTGACACTCATCTCTTCCGCGACACTAGTTTGTTGGCCCGCAGCAGTCGCGATCTGGAAGTTCATATCATTAATCTGGTTTACCTGACTTACGATGCCATCAAGCTCAGAACCAGCGTTAGTCACTAGGTCTACGCCTTCAGCGGCTTCAACAACACTCTTTTCCATCAGCTCTACAGCCGAGTTAGCACTGCTTTGTAGATGGCTAATCATATCTTGAATTTCTACTGTCGCTTGCTGAGTACGTTGCGCAAGGTTACGAACCTCATCGGCAACAACCGCAAAACCACGTCCCGCTTCACCGGCACGCGCGGCTTCAATCGCTGCGTTCAAAGCCAATAGGTTCGTTTGCTCTGAAATGCCTTGGATAGTACCAACCACACTGCCAATCGAGTCTACGCGCTCTTCTACTTGGTTTACCGCTGCTGCAGAGGCTGCGATGTCCGAAGAAAGCTCACTCATCTTAGAAACAGAACCTTGAACGAACTTCTGACCTGTTAGTGCTTGACCTGATGCTTGCTCAGTAAGAGAAGAAGCACTTTGCGCGTGCTCAGCCACAGTTTGCACAGTAGACGTCATCTCGCTCATTGCTGTCGCTAGTTGGTCGATTTCGTTAAATTCTTCCTGAGCTGAATCTTTGGTTTCGGACATGCTGATGGTCATCACTTCCGTCAGGGCAAACAACTCATCAGAAGAGGCCACCTGAGTTTTGATCATGTCATTCAACTGGACTCGAGTTTTTTCGAGTTCTCGTGCCACATCACCGTATTCATCTTTACAATCCATATGAATAGGCACTGATAGGTTCTTATCGGC
This sequence comes from Vibrio sp. 1F169, assembly GCF_041439605.1. Lineage (NCBI taxonomy): Bacteria > Pseudomonadati > Pseudomonadota > Gammaproteobacteria > Vibrionales > Vibrionaceae > Vibrio > Vibrio sp. 1F169. Next base: position 5,804 of record NZ_JBGOOI010000009.1, read on the forward strand.
CATCGTTTTAATGGCGTCATTGAGGTATTGAGTTTGGCGAAGCATAACGCGCGCTGCCGCCAATAGAAGAACCACAAACACAATGATCATCAAGGCTGTTTGCCAAGCCACTTGAACTAGGTAAGTCTCGTAATGCTGCTGTGCAACTTGTGCATTGTTAGTGACTGCAAGTAATGAATCGTAAAACGCACTTGCGTCCCATAGCTGCTTCGAAATAATCAAGATAGTGCTGAAAACCATCAGCATGATCATTTTTGGAACGAGACGGATGTCCGAGATAATCCTTTCCCACGGCTTGAATGACAGTTTAGTCATTGTCAGTTCTCCATTAACTCTTATATATTGATGGCTTCTATATCCGCGAGATGGCTATGTCAGTCAAAGTTCGCGATTTATTTTGAGCCTCGTATGAATGTTAAATAGTATCAAAGACACCACTAAGCCGATGAGCTTATTATCACTGATTCTCTCTTTCTTAGCGTTATTTGTGATCTCAGGCTTATTGTTTGCACCGATTGATAAAGAATCGAAACAAGTTCTTATCGGCCTGGACTTTATAATCTGTAGCGTTTTTCTTTTTCAGCTCACTATTGATCTATTCAGATCACAAAATAAGAAAGAATATCTAAAAGTACACTGGATCGATTTCTTGGCAAGCATCCCTATGGTCGAGCCACTTCGATTCGCTCGCATTTTTCAGATCTTGCGCGTGATTCTCGTTCTTCGGTCAGGAAAACGTGTTTTCAGGGAGCTGTTTAGCAATCGAAAAGAAACGACACTCGCCTCAATTATTTTGCTATTGGTTATTCTCCTGACCATAGGTGCAGGAACAATACTGCTGCTAGAGCACAAGGATCCCAATGCCAACATTACCACTGGCCAAGATGCTTTATGGTGGGCTTTCGTAACGATTAGTACCGTGGGGTACGGCGATCATTATCCAGTGACGAGCTCAGGCAAGTTAGTCGCTTCTCTGGTGATCATTTGTGGTGTGGGTGTTTTTGGTATGATTTCAGGGTTGATTACTTCTTTGATCACCTCTCCAACTCGCCATGACAATCAACGAGCTGAAAACAAAGAGAAGCACCTTGAGAAGATCATTGAGCAACAACAGAAAATTCTCGAACGACTAGAAAAGCTGGAACAACAAACAAAAAAATAGGGCCGAAGCCCTATTTTCAATTTCATGTTGTTATGAAACTCAGTCTTGCCAATACGGCTCAACTTCTACACTTATTTGGCGTGTCTGTTCCATCGCATGCAGAATAGACACCTCTTGACGAGCTAACCAACGCTCTAGCTGAACCTTCTCATCGCCTTCTAACTTCTCAGTCAAAGGCTCTAATGTTTTAAGTGCCAGCAAATCGTCAATACCTTGCACCATATCGGCCCATGGCAAGCGGAAACTGTTTCGTTCATCGTCATCATACAAACTCGCGAAACCAACACCAGAATATAGGTTTCTCATCAAACGATATTGCTGTTCAATATACGCTTGGCTAGTCATCACTCGCTCTGGCGGGAAAGCTTCCATCAAGTCGGCCCATGTGCGATCGAGTTGCTTAACCGAAAACCATTCGATACCACGTGCCATTTGTTCACGTGCTTTTTCGTCTAAGAATGGTTGCCAGCCACGAGACAAGATCCAGCGACTCAGATCTAGCAACAAACCAGTGTAACGAGCAGAGCTCAACAGGGTAAGCAGTTCTTCGCGATCGGGAAGTTGCTCTTGCATCTCTTTAAGTTCAGCGACCAAAAACTTACGCGCATCCAATTTACGCAGTACGTGGCCTTTATCTTCGAGCAAATCTTCGAAGTGGTCATAGCTTTTTAGCCAGTCGAGTTCTTGCTCAAGCCACTTAAGCTCTTGGCGTAAAATAGCACTCGCGCGTCTTGGGACAATGCCACCATAGATGGTGAAGGTTTGACGAATAAAACTCAGCGAGTGACTGATCTCATGTAACGCTTCAATGGATTGGCGCTCGGTGAAGATCTGCTCGTGATAATGCCAATGAGCGAGAGCATGCTCTAAAGATTGAATGAAACACGATTCAACAGTATCACTTTTAGCAGTATCAACTAAGGTCAAAGGAGTGACTTCATCTCCTTGATAACCTTGAGCAAGGCGGTAACCCTTAGCGGCTTTGCTTAGATTACCTAAACGCATGCCACCTTGTTCACAGAATTGACGAGACAGTGTAAACAGAGCATCTGTTTGACCGGACTTAAGTTCCAATTCGACTTCACAAATCGGTTCTTGCAGTTCGCCTGATTCAACAAAACCTTGATCGAATGCGACCTCGACTTGACTGCCATCAGGCATACCAATCAACCACTGCTCACGTGTGAAGTTGGTAGAAAATAGAGGAGTCAGCTCAGCTTGCAGCGTTTCGATGTCTTTACCCGCTGGCCAGATGTCCTCTGGATGTAGGGCTAGCTTAGGTTCATTGCTGTCATGTTCTGCATTGTATTCAGGCCTTTGATGCAGGCCTGCAACCACACGACCAGCCGTCTTTACGGTTTGTACAAATACGTCATCAAAGCGTCGAATGCGCAAGCCAGTATCGTGCTTACGTAACCAGTTATCGGGGGTGTCAAAGTAGATGTTACCTAGCTCACGACAACTGTGCTGAAGTACTTTAGTTTCAGCAATTTTATTGCGTAAAGTCTCTGAAAAATCAGGAGAAACAAAAAACTTCAGTTCTATCTCGGTTTCCATAGTTATACCTTTCTGTGAAGATAGGGACAGGATATTGCCAATTTGAAAACTCAGCAAGTCAGAAATATCGCCCTTATGATGATCTAAAACAGTTTTAATGAGACATTGATTAGGTTAACATGCGCGACTTTGTAGCCATCGCTTAACATTTCACCATGAATATGGTGTATGTTGTTTTAAGGTTATTATTTATTAGGTTGGATGACCATGCCAGTAAATACAATTATGGGGTTATTTGCAAAGTCCCCAATTAAACCTTTGCAGCGTCACGTAGTATGCGTGAACGAATGTTGTTCTCACCTAGTTAATTTCTTTGAAGTTTCTTCAAAAGGTGACTGGGAGAAAGCATCAGAAATTCGAGCTCAAATTTCTCACCTTGAGAAAGAAGCTGACGTACTAAAACGTGAAATTCGCCTTAAACTTCCTCGCGGTTTGTTTATGCCAGTTGATCGCACCGATATGTTGGAGCTATTAACTCAACAAGACAAACTAGCAAACCTAGCGAAAGACATTGCTGGCCGTGTATATGGTCGTCAACTTGTCATTCCTGCTCCTATGCAAGAAAACTTCATCGCTTACGTTAAACGTTGTCTAGATGCAGCGAACCAAGCACAAAACGTAATCAATGAACTAGACGAATTACTTGAAACGGGCTTTAAAGGCCGTGAAGTAACACTCGTTGCTGAAATGATTCATCAATTAGATGTAATTGAAGATGACACGGACGCGATGCAGATCGAACTACGCCAACAACTAATGGCGATTGAAGATGGTCTGAATCCAGTTGATATCATGTTCTTATACAAAATTCTTGAATGGGTTGGTGGTATTGCAGATCAAGCACAGCGTGTAGGCGCTCGTCTTGAAGTAATGCTTTCTCGATCTTAAATCATACGTTAACTATATAACGAAGAGCATTTTTTGAACAAACCACTTATGCGCTGAGTATTTCTCTCGCTGAGCGGTTTTTTGCGTCTAAATTTGTTCCGCTTGTTATCAAACAACTAGGTATTACGATGGATATCCTTGCTAACTACGGCACTGTCCTGATTATTGTTGCAGCAGCTTTCGGTTTCTTGATGGCTATTGGTATTGGTGCAAATGACGTTGCGAACGCAATGGGCACTTCAGTAGGCTCTAAAGCTCTAACCGTTAAACAAGCGATCATTATCGCAATGATCTTTGAATTCGCAGGTGCTTACCTTGCGGGCGGCGAAGTAACAGACACGATCCGTAAAGGTGTTATCGAAACATCTCTGTTTGCAGATCAACCTGACGTACTTGTGTACGGTATGATGTCTGCACTACTAGCTGCTGGTACATGGCTACTTCTAGCTTCATACATGGGTTGGCCAGTATCAACGACTCACTCAATCATCGGTGCAATCATCGGTTTTGCTTGTGTGTCTGTGGGTACTGAAGCTGTAGATTGGAACAGTGTCCAAGGCATTGTGGGAAGTTGGATTGTCACACCATTGATTTCCGGTATCTTCGCCTATCTCATATTTGTCAGTGCCCAGCGACTGATATTCGATACAGAAAACCCGCTATTCAATGCGAAGCGTTTTGTACCGGTATACATGTTCATTACTACAATGGTCATTGCACTTGTAACGATCAAGAAAGGTCTTAAGCACGTAGGCCTTCATCTAACCGGTACTGAAGCATGGTTATGGGCTGCAGGTGTTTCTGCTGTCGTCATGATTGGCGGTTACTTATACATTCAGAAGAAGTTTGCTAACCGCGAAGAAGACCACGGTTTTACTGGCGTAGAAGGTATCTTCAGCGTACTAATGGTTATCACAGCTTGTGCAATGGCATTCGCACACGGTTCAAACGATGTTGCCAACGCAATTGGTCCACTATCAGCGGTTGTTTCAACGGTTGAGCACATGGGCGAAATCTCAGGCAAGAGCACTATCGCATGGTGGATTCTTCCACTAGGTGGTATTGGTATCGTTGTTGGTCTTGCAACAATGGGTCATAAAGTAATGGCAACCGTTGGTACTGGTATTACAGAACTAACTCCTAGCCGTGGCTTTGCAGCTCAACTAGCGACCGCGTGTACGGTTGTACTTGCTTCTGGTACTGGCCTTCCGATTTCAACCACGCAAACATTGGTTGGTGCGGTATTAGGTGTAGGCTTTGCTCGTGGTATCGCAGCTCTAAACCTAGGCGTTGTACGTAACATCGTAGCTTCTTGGATTGTGACGTTACCTGCAGGTGCTCTACTTGCTGTTGTATTCTTCTACGCAATTCAGGCTATGTTTACTATGTAATAGCCCTGACGCTAGTCAATATTAGCGTCAGAAAACGGTGAGCTTCAGTAAAGATATGTAAATACCATGTCATTATTGACTCAAACGCACAGAAAGGGAGGCTTTGCCTCCCTTCTTTGTTGCACCATATAAAAAAACTAAATATTATTTGCTCATTGAGGCTGACTCATACGCCTACCCAATTTGAATCGTTAAAGGATTTACTGTGAAAAAACTGATTAGCTTAGTTTTGTTCGCAATGCTTGCGGCTCCAGCTGCCTTTGCTCAAGACCGTTATATTGCTGACAAACTATTTACTTATATGCACTCTGGCCCAAATAATACTTTCCGTATCATAGGTAGTATTGATGCCGGTGAGAAAATCACCTACCTGCAAACGAACAAGAGCACGGGTTACACTCAGGTTCAAGATAACCGAGGACGCAAAGGTTGGGTTGAGAGTAAGTTCGTAAGCACAAAAGAAAGTATGGCACTACGCATGCCTAAGCTAGAGAAAGAACTCTCTGAAGTAAAAGGCAAGCTGGCAAATGCTCGCCAAAGTGCTGATAGCGAAAAAGCAGGTCTCGCAAGCTCTCTAGACTCTCGTAACAAGCAGATTGCTGAACTAGAGCAGAACTACAGTGAGATTAGCCAACAGCTAACGAGCTCTCAAACAGAGAACCGTGAACTACGCGCTAAGCTAGATACTCAAAAAGATGACTTACTATTGAAGTACTTTATGTACGGTGGTGGTGTTGCTGGTATTGGTCTACTTCTTGGTCTTGTTCTGCCACACATCATGCCTCGTCGTAGAAAGTCACCAAACGGCTGGGCGTAAGCCTCGCATTTGGTGCAGTAGGTTCCGTATCGAATATCAAAAAGGAGCACCGAGGTGCTCCTTTTTATTTGTCTGGATTTATCATTCAAGTCACAGCGCTAACATCAATCACATTAAGTAATATCGATAGTACTAACCTTTCCACTCATACAAAGCTGGGATTTCTATTTTCTGCTGATTGAATTCAATGATTACCGATTGTGGTTTAATCTCAAGCAACTGAACACCTCGCTCGATCCATTCCCCTTGAGCAACTTCATGTCCATTCACTTTTACCCAACGCTTAGTTTCGCTACTCGAGTACATGTGAGTTTGTAAGTCTAACTTAGGTAATACACCAGACAATCTATTGCCATGTGTTTCTAAACCGATGACCTGAGAATCCATATTCCCCACAGGTCTAGAATCCATAGGTTCAGGTGAAACCAACTGCTCTCCCATCATTGATTCAAGCTTCAACGCTAAATCGGGTGGCAACTCGGTGAGGTCTAACCCTTTCAGTAAATCACGGTCCGATTGCAGCGTGGCATTATCATTATTTGTTCCAGGTTGAACTGACGGTTCAATAGATAATGGCTCTAAATTCGTTGCTGCTTGATTACTAGTATCTACATTTGCCAATATCGCTTTTGAGTCACTAGCGATATTGCCGATGTCGGTGCCCATCTTTGCATGTATCTCTTGACGCGGTAGTGCTTTCAAAAGCTGGCTTACCGGTGCCGAGCGAACTGAGAATAATGCTTCATCGTCTGCATCCACTGACACTGCATTCACACTGGCAATGCCAGCACCGGCAATTTGAGGCTCAAGGTCTGATTGAAGCTTTGATTCAGGCAGAACTCCGAAGGCAACGGAGTTAGCCGAGTATTGCTGCTGTTGACTGTACGACTGATAAGCCAGAACGCCGCCCACCAATAAAGAAGGCACCAAGACAAGGATCAGTCCCATTGTTAACGATGAACCTCGTTTGTTGCTAATCCCTCTAACAGAGCTAGGCACGTGATGGTTTTGGTAACCTTTAAAGCTAGGTTTATGATTAGAAGACTGTTTAAGCTCGTGCATAATACGTGACATTAGCTTTCGCCTCCTTCTAATGACATCAACTTAGGCGAGTCGAGTTGAGCTAATCTCTGCAACCTTGCTAAGGTGCGCTTACCTGCGATGCCATCAACAGACATACCCTGCCAAGTTTGAAACGCTTCGATTTTCATTTTCAATTCATAGTCAAATACATCACTGCCCGATACGTCTTCACCCAAGACTTCTGAAAGCAATAGATCAAGTAAAGCAACCGCCTCACCTTGATAACCCTCTTTCAGGGTCTCTCTTAGCGGCTGTTTCCAAATCGCGACATAATCACCTTGCCAAATTTGCTTTAAGGTGCGCTTAGGCATCACCAATAGCTTTTCGTTGACTAGGAGCTCAATAGACTCCTCAGACGCGCCATAAAGTACAGCAAACACAGGTTCTTGACCTAATTCCAGATTAAGAACCACGGGAACTCCAAGTTCAATCAAATATTCTAAATTGGCTTGATGTTGCTCACATACAAATACACTTTGTTGTTCACTCAAACATAGCCAATCACGAAGCGAAGATTCATACCCCCAAAGCGTGTATAGGTCCCTAATTGCAAGCGTTTGATTATTCCCTTGCTTTAAGTGATTCTGAACATCTTGTGGTAGTGCAAACTTCGAAGTCTTGAGATCTTGAACCGGTATAGATTTATCATCCAATATCGGTGTTTCAGCCACAAATGATCGTTGAGTATTCGCCGCTACTTCCGTTTTCACTTCACTGGAAGTATCTGCAGGCATCCATGAACTAATATAGGTTGGGGCGAAGTTAAAGGTCGCGATTGCAAGGCCGACACTTAATGTGGCAATCCCCGCGTATTGGATTAATTTTGGAACTACATGAGTAGCGCGAGTTTTCTCGACGTGATACACATCGGCCTGAAAGGACATGACCTGCTGACAAGCTCGGTTAACCGTTTCATTACTCGGTGATTTATCACCATCATGGAAAGCCAATTGCAGCGCTTTATCACACACCAAGTTAATGAGCCTCGGAATACCATGGGTATATTGGGAGATAAGCTTGATTGAACGATTCGAAAACAACATCTGCTCACCACCAGCCGTTTCCAAACGAAACGCGATGTACTTACCCGTTTCTTCGATATTAAGAGGTAATAAGTGATAACGACCTGTAATCCGCTGCGCGAGTTGACGTAGCTGTGTGGTTTGTAAGTGTTGCTGTAATTCAGGTTGTCCAACCAACAGCACCTTTAATAGCTTACGACTATCGGTTTCTAAATTGGTCAGAAGGCGTAGCTGCTCCAACACATCAGCTGCAAGGTGTTGGGCCTCATCTATCACCAATAAGGTTTGAATGCCTTCAGCATGGCTATCAAGCAGGAAGTGATGAATTGCCTGACTCAGCTGTTTCAACGACGCTTGTTCAGGGTATTCGACCTCAAACTCATCGCAGATAGCTTCAAGTAAATCTGAATTGGAAAACGTAGGGTTGAGTATAAGGCCAGCTTGAGTCTGATGATCGAGTGATGACAACATCGCTTTGGCGACCGTTGTTTTTCCAGTACCCACTTCACCAGTAAGCATCGCAAAGCCCCCACCTTCGCCTAAACCGGCTTGTAGGTTCTGCATCGCTTCTTGATGGCGCTGACTTAAAAACAAATAGCGAGAATTTGGTACAATCGAAAATGGCATCTCAACGAAGCCAAAATATTCCTTATACATGTGCTGCCCTATAATTACGATTAATGGAAAGTACCATTGCTCGCAGTAAAGTCCAGCAGTGATAAAACATTTCGAGGTGATAAGTTGCAAATATACGATAGCCTACCAAAATACAATGGGCTACAGCGCTATCTAGTCGGTGGAGCGGTACGCGATAAGCTGCTCAATATTGATAGTTATGATAGAGATTGGGTCGTGGTAGGAAGTACCCCTCAGGAGATGGAAAGCCTTGGCTTTACTGCTGTCGGGAAAGATTTCCCTGTATTCTTACACCCAAAAACCAAAGAAGAGCACGCACTGGCTCGCACTGAGAAAAAATCCGGTTCGGGTTATACCGGTTTCGAATGTTACTTTGCACCTGATGTGAGTTTGGAAGAAGATCTCATGCGTCGAGATCTAACGATCAACGCCATCGCTCAAGATGACAAAGGCCAACTTTACGATCCTTACCATGGCCAAAAAGATCTCTCTGATCGTATTCTAAGGCACGTCTCGGATGCCTTTGTTGAAGATCCTCTTCGTGTGCTGCGTGTGGCTCGCTTCGCCGCCAAACTCCATCATCTCAACTTCACGGTTGCATCTGAAACCATGGTGATGATGAGTGAGATAGTGCAATCCGGTGAACTGGCACACCTCACTGCAGAGCGAGTTTGGCAAGAGTGGCATAAATCTCTTAGCACTCCCCACCCTGAAGTGTTCCTTTCTGTATTGAAAGAGTGTGGTGCGTTGGCTGTTGTATTGCCTGAAATTGACGCTCTGTTTGGTGTACCTCAACCTGAAAAATGGCACCCTGAGATCGACACGGGCATCCACACTCTGATGGTGGCTCAACAAGCTGCGCTATCAAGTTCATCATTGCCAGTACGTTTTGCAGCTCAAGTGCATGACTTAGGTAAAGGTGTCACGCCAGAAAGCGAGTGGCCAAGCCACAAAATGCATTGCCATACAGGCTTAAAAATCATTAAGAAACTGTGTGAAAGAGTCAGAGTGCCCAATGAATTCAGAGACCTCGCGTTGTTAGTGTGCGAACAGCATTCTAATATCCATCGTGCAGGCGAGCTAAAGCCAACCACCTTCCTCAAGGTTCTCAACAAGTTCGATGTTTGGCGTAAGCCAGATAGACTCGACGATATACTGCTTTGCTGCCAGGCCGATCACGCAGGCCGAAAAGGATTAGAAAATCAGCCGTATCCTCAAAAAACGCGTTTTGAAGTGGCTTACCAAGCAGCACTTCAAGTCGAAGTTAAAGCGATTATTGCCGATGGTTTTCAAGGTAAAGACATTCGGGAAGAACAAGAGAAGCGCAGAGCTGCCGCGATTGAGATTGCCCTATTAGAACTCGCTGATAATTGATCGTAATAACACTGGTTACCATGCATTAAAAAACCCGCGACTAAGCGGGTTTTTCCGTTTCAATCTGTAGGACGAAACATTTGTCTTCGTAAGTCGAGCGCTACTGCATCATCAAGAAAGCAAATAGACCAAAACCTAAAATCAGGCGGTAGATAACAAACGGCGTCATTCCCATACGAGAGATAAGCTTCAAGAAGAAGTGAATACAGATATAAGCACTAATGAAAGAAACCACGATTCCCGTTAGCAAAGTACCAACATGGATTGGATCACCACTGGTCACTAACTTCAGGCCCAAATAGCCACCAGCCAGAGTGATGATTGGGATAGACATCAAGAAAGAGAATCGAGCCGCCGCTTCACGTGTGAAACCAAGGTAAAGTGCTGCGGTGATCGTTGCGCCAGAACGAGACGTACCAGGGATAATAGCCATTGCTTGAGCAAGACCAATAAACAGCGCCTTTTTCCAACCCGCTTGGTATTCGTCATCACGCAGGCTTGAGTTCTTATCCACCCACCATAGCAACAGACCAAAGATAATGGTGGTCGTCGCTATCACCCATGCACTGCGCAAGTAAAGCTCAACAATATCTTTCATCAACAAACCAAAGATACACGCAGGAATCGTCGCGAGAATGATCATCCACGCCAGCTTTGCTTCTTTACTGCGATCGCCTTTAAACACTGAACCAAAAAATGCGCTCAACAGAGAGACCACTTCTTTGCGAAAATAGATAACGACAGCTGCCAAAGTACCGACATGGACCGCCACATCAAAAGCCAAGCCTTGATCTTCCCAACCTAAAACAGCCGAAGGAAGGATTAAGTGTGCAGAACTGGAAATAGGTAAAAACTCAGTAAAGCCTTGCACCAACGCCAACATAAACGCTTCAAAATAACTCATTACTTACCCTAAAAAATTATAGTGTTATATCAACGACAGAGAGCGTATCTAATTGCTGCATCTTCTGCCATATTTCACTGACGGTTCTTCCATCTTGCGGGATCACTCTCGCAGGACAAAGATCATAAAGTGGTTGTGTTACAAAAGGATATTTATAGATATCACTGCGTGGTAATTCTGGATCGCTCTCTGATACCACCTCTCCAAACAGCACAATATCAAGATCGAGCTTTCGATCTTGAAGCTTATGGGCATCTTGAGGGCGACCCCATTTAAACTCAATTTCACGCAGGTGCTGTGAAAATTCAGTCAATGAGAGTGATGTATCGATCTCAACCACAAAGTTATAAAACGAGTGGCTTTTAAACCCCACAGGCTCACAGTGATAGATCTTAGAGCATTTAAGGTTAGTTCCTAATGATTGAAGCTCTGTCCATGCCACCCTTGCATGCTTGTCGCGGTCTATGTTCGTGCCAACACCAACATAGGCTATTGTCATGCTTGGCCTCTTTCGATGATCACACCCACGGCTTTTGCTTGTGGTACTGCGCCAGGCTTCGCTAGACGAATTTTAACCCAAGGCACTGAGAGCTGAGTCATAATCAATTCAGCGACTTCTTCTGCCACACGCTCAACTAATAGGAATCGGCCATTCGCAATGTGGTCAAGCACGGCAGTGCTGACTGTCGAGTAATCCAAAGCATCGACAACATCATCACTCTTACCTGCTGGGCGATTGTCATGAGCCATTTCAATATCAAGCACAAGTTTTTGTTTAATCTCTTGTTCCCAATCGTAAACACCGATCGTTGTAATTACTTCTAGCTGTTCAATGAAAACTTTATCCAGTGCCATGACTTGTCCTTTTAGAGGTCGGATACCCATACCGGGGAAAAAAACGTATTATTTGCGTAATTCCAGATATGATATCAATTACTCTTAGATTGAGCATTATTTTCCCATCGTTAGGCTTATAACTGTTTAAGGAAAAACATGACCCCATTGGCACTCATCATGATTATTGCTGCCTATTTACTAGGTTCAATCTCTAGTGCGGTCTTGATATGCCAAGTCTTAAGACTTCCTGACCCAAGAACTGTGGGGTCCAATAACCCCGGAGCCACCAATGTGCTTCGCGTGGGTGGCAAAGGCGCTGCTGCGGCCGTCTTGCTTTGTGACATGCTTAAAGGCACCATTCCTGTTTGGCTTGGCTACTACCTCAAGATCGATCCCATCATTTTAGGTGTTGTGGCGATCGCAGCCTGTCTTGGTCATATGTATCCAATATTCTTCCACTTTAAAGGTGGTAAAGGCGTGGCAACGGCACTCGGAGCTATCGCTCCAATTGGATTCGATCTAACAGGCATGATCATGGCGACCTGGTTGGTTGTGGCATTTTTGTTTCGTTATTCTTCTTTAGCCGCACTGGTTACTGTATTGCTCGCACCTTTCTACGCTTGGTTAGTCAAACCTCAATACACACTGCCTGTGGCCATGTTGTGTTGTTTGATCGTCCTACGTCACCATCAGAATATCCGCCGCCTTCTCGATGGCAGCGAACCAAAGCTCGGGCAAAAAAAATCGGCTTAAACTGCCATGTCTAAGCCGAACCATTTTTAAACGGAGATACGTTTAAACCAACGTAAATCTTTGTCGAACAATACTATTCAATATTTAAAGCTTACAGCAGATGTTTATCTAAAAACGTCTTCAGCATTGTGTTCACAAACTCTGGTTGCTCTAGCGAACTAATGTGACCAGCACCAGGAATCACCACTAACTCACTGCCCGTAATGCAATCATGCATTAGGTATGACTCCAGTGCCGGACGCGGCTTATCTTCTTGTCCAACCGCAATCAAAACTGGCAGTGCAAAGTTCTCTACCGCTTCAATCATGTCACGACGCCCAAACACCATCCGACCGATTCGCGCGACTTCTTCCGCTTTATCACCTTGCAGTTCAGACAAATGCTGAGTAAAGCTCTCAACCAAAGCTGGTGAGTTTGTTTGAGCATCATTAGCAAAGAACAGTGGAACTACGGCTTCAACAATCGGTTGAGGAACCATTTTGGTTTGAGTAATGGTGTCTAACATACTGAAGTATTTAGCATGAGCAACTTCTGGCTCTAAGCCAACAAAGGTATCCATAAGTACCAAAGACTTGATTCGAGCAGGTGCTAACTCCGCTAACTCAGTTCCCCACATACCGCCAACCGATAAGCCAACCACAGAGAATTCTTCGATCTCTAAATGATCAAGCAGAGCCAAAACGTGCTGAGCGTAATCTTTCAAGTTACGCATCGAAGCTGGTGCAGCTTGTGATTCACCATGAGACCAAAGCTCTGGAACAATACAGCGATACTGAGTTTTTAATGCATCGATCTGCGGCTTCCACATTGCACTGTCCCAAAGGTAGCTGTGGCCTAACACAACAACAGGGCCTTGACCTTCATCTAGGTACGCCATCGACTGATTGTCTACTGTAAACTTGTTCATTTTCTTCCCTAATCTCTATTAGCAATTATTTATCGACACATAGTCGGTAAGCTAGGATATAAAAACGGCCGCACAAGGCGACCGTTTATCGAAACACACTGGTTTATTCTGCGCTTAGCTTTTGTTGATCGACGGTTTCTCGTTGAACGATTGCTACTAGCCAAGCAATTGCTACTAGCTAAGCAATTGGCTCTAGTTGGTCAATTGGCCAACGCGGCGTGGCATGAACAGACAAATCAGCCGTTTCACCATTTTTAAGGCGTTGCATACCCGCATAAGCAATCATCGCACCGTTATCAGTACAGAATTCAGTTCGTGGGTAGTACACCTCTCCACCGATTTTCTTCGCTAGCGCTTCAAGCTCAATACGTAGCTGTTTGTTGGCACTAACACCGCCAGCAATCACGATACGTTTCATGCCCGTCTCTACCAAGGCACGCTTACACTTGATTACCAAGGTCGCACAAACCGCTTCTTGGAACGCATAAGCGATGTCAGCACGAGTTTGGTCATCATTGTCATTAGCACGAATGGTATTTGCCGCGAACGTTTTCAAGCCCGAAAAGCTCATATCTAGACCCGGACGATCGGTCATTGGACGTGGGAACTTAAAACGACCTGGCGTGCCTTTTTCTGCGAGTCGAGATAGCAGTGGACCACCTGGGTAATCTAAGCCCATTAGCTTCGCGGTTTTATCAAACGCTTCACCCGCCGCATCATCAATCGATTCACCAAGAATTCGGTATTCACCAATGCCTTTCACTTCTACCATCATGGTATGACCGCCAGAAACCAGCAGAGCAACAAATGGGAATGGTGGAGGATTATCTTCTAGCATTGGCGCAAGAAGGTGACCTTCCATATGGTGCACTGGCACAGCAGGCACGCCCCACGCATAGGCAATACTGCGACCAATCGTTGCGCCCACAAGCAATGCACCAACCAAACCAGGGCCAGCCGTGTAAGCCACGCCATCAATATCTTTCGACGTTAGGTTCGCTTCTGCCAATGCCGCTTTAATCAGTGGAATGGTTTTTTTTACGTGGTCACGCGACGCTAGCTCAGGTACCACACCACCGTAATCGGCGTGCAGCTTTACTTGGCTGTATAACTGATGAGAAAGCAGCCCTTGCTCATCATCATAAATTGCGATTCCTGTTTCATCACAAGAGGTTTCAATACCAATAATGCGCATAATTTTCTCGGCACGCTTTCGTCTAAAATGGGAAATTAGCGCAATATTACCCTGCCTAAGCTCTTCAAACAAATATTGTACAGACTATAATCGACAAAGTGCTTTACAAAGCCACTGTGATCGGATTAAAATTCCGCACCATTTTTGATCAAGCTGGTTAATGACCAAACGCGAATAGAGAGTTAGCTCGATGGGTAACTTCTCTGATTTGGTACTGAATAACCAGCGATAATGAATAACCCCTGAGGTGAAAGGCATATGCCAATAGTTAAAGTACGTGAAAACGAACCGTTCGACGTTGCACTACGTCGTTTCAAGCGCTCTTGTGAAAAAGCAGGTATCCTTTCTGAAGTGCGTCGTCGTGAGCATTACGAAAAGCCAACTACAGTTCGCAAACGCGCTAAAGCAGCAGCTCAAAAGCGTCACGCTAAAAAGCTAGCTCGCGAAAACGCACGTCGCGTTCGTCTGTACTAATAACTTAATCCATAAGGACTGAGTTATGGCTCTTATTGAACAACTCAAAGAAGAGCAAAAATTAGCGATGAAAGCCAAGGACAAACCGCGCCTTGGCACTATCCGCTTAGCTCTTTCAGCAATTAAGCAACGTGAAGTTGACGAACGGATCACTCTGAACGACGACGACATTGTTGCTATATTAGTTAAAATGGTTAAGCAACGTCGCGATTCTGTTGCTCAATATGAATCGGCAAATCGTCAAGATCTTGCTGACGTGGAAAAAGCAGAAATTACGGTACTTGAAGGCTTTATGCCTCAACCGCTAACTGAAGAAGAAGTTATTGCACTACTTGATAGCGCAATTGCAGAAGCTCAACCTGCGGGCATGCAAGACATGGGTAAAGTAATGGCTATCTTGAAACCACAAATTCAAGGGCGTGCAGATATGGGTAAAGTTAGTGGTTTAGTTCGTTCTAAACTCGCTTAATCCCAAATCAAATTGCAACAAGCCGTGCAATCCTTCGGAACGCACGGCTTGTTTGTATCTGTAACCTATTCAAACTATTATTATCCACACTCTCAGTTAGTGCATTTTTCTAAGGTTTTATGGCAGGACACATCCCGCGTAGTTTCATCGATGATCTCCTAGCGCGTCTCGACATTGTCGATATTGTGGACGCACGCGTGAAACTTAAGAAAAAAGGCAAAAACTATGGTGCTTGTTGCCCATTTCACAACGAAAAGACCCCTTCTTTCAGCGTAAGCCAAGAAAAACAGTTTTATCACTGCTTTGGTTGTGGCGTACACGGCAATGCCATCGACTTCATTATGGAGTTCGAACGTCTCGATTTTGTTGAAGCGATTGAAGAGCTGGCCTCATTTTTAGGACTTGATGTTCCTAGAGAACAGCGCAGCGGTGAAATATCCATGGCGCCAAGAGCCAACAGCGAACAAAAACGTAACCTCTACGATTTGATGGGCGGCATCAGTAATTTTTACCGCTCTCAGCTGAAAATCTCAGCGAACAAACCTGCGATTGATTATCTAAAAAATCGCGGTCTTTCTGGTGAAATCGTACAGAAATTTGGCATTGGCTACGTCGCTGATGAATGGGACTTGGTTCGTAAGAACTTTGGCCAACAGAAAGAAGCCCAAGACATGCTCGTGACTGGCGGCATGCTAATCGAGAACGATAAAGGTAACCGATACGACCGATTCCGTGGACGCGTCATGTTCCCGATTCGTGATCGTCGTGGCCGTGTGATTGGTTTTGGTGGTCGTGTATTAGAAGACGGCACACCCAAATACCTCAACTCACCAGAAACGCCTATCTTCCATAAAGGTAAAGAGCTTTACGGCCTTTATGAAGTGCTGCAAGCCTACCGTGAACCGCCGCAAATACTTGTGGTTGAAGGTTACATGGATGTCGTGGCACTCGCGCAATATGGTGTCGATTACGCGGTTGGTACACTAGGTACGGCAAGCTCTAATGAGCACCTGCAAACCTTATTTAGACAAACTAGTACTGTAATTTGTTCATTTGATGGTGATAACGCAGGCAAGAAAGCTGCTCGCGGCGCAATGGAACATGCCTTAGAGTATTTGAATACTAATAAAACTCTAAAAGTAATGTTCTTACCTGACGGTGAAGATCCTGACTCTTTTGTTAGAACATATGGAAAAGAAAGGCTTGAGATAGAGATGAATAATGCTCTTTCCCTACCTGATTTCTTATTAAAGGACATACTTGAAAGAGTTGTAGATAACAGCAGTCGAGAAGGTAAAAGACATGTAGTTACTCTAGCTGCCCCTCTGCTAGATAAAACCAAAGATCCTTCCCTAAAAGCTTATCTATGGAACGAACTCGCATTAAGAGTAGGCTGGAGTAACGACCAGGTTGATAAATTTCTTTTGGAATTAAAGCGACAAGGGGCTTCTAGTAACAGAGAGCCCGTCAAACCTCAACCGCATAAAGAGCTGAAGCGCACTCCAATGCGTGAAGTTATCGCTTTGCTTATCCAAAATCCGAGCTATGCTGATATGGTACCGGATTTATCAAGTGTCAAAGGCTTACAGTTGCCTGGGCTAAGTTTATTCGTCGAAGTACTTGATAAATGCCATGCGCATCCCCATATCAACACAGGCCAATTATTAGAGCATTGGCGACACAATAAACATGAGGCGCTTCTGTCTCGTCTCGCGAGCTGGGAAATCCCCCTCGACGAAGACAATCAAGAAGACATATTTTTAGACTCATTGGACAATATCCTTGCCCAGTGCGTTGAAAAACAAATTGAAAACCTGCAGGCCAAAGCAAGAAGTGTCGGTTTATCAGCCGAAGAAAAAAGGGAGCTACTAGCTTTAATGCTAGATCTAAAAGCGTAACCCTGTTTGATTAGTCAGCATTTAATAAATTTGTTAACATAATTGGTTTGCATTTGAGAATGCAACGTCCTTCACCAGACCTGAAGTTGGATATCATCTATGGATCAAAATCCGCAGTCACAGCTTAAATTACTTGTTATTAAAGGCAAGGAACAAGGCTATCTGACCTACGCCGAAGTAAACGACCACCTACCTGCAGAAATCGTGGATTCTGAACAGGTAGAAGACATCATTCAAATGATCAACGACATGGGTATCAAGGTAGTAGAAACTGCACCTGACGCTGATGATCTAGCACTTAATGATGACGATGCCAATATAGATGAAGATGCAGCTGAAGCTGCTGCTGCTGCGCTTTCAAGCGTAGAAAGCGAGATTGGCCGTACAACTGACCCAGTTCGTATGTACATGCGTGAAATGGGTACAGTTGAACTACTGACTCGTGAAGGCGAAATCGACATTGCGAAGCGTATTGAAGATGGTATCAATACCGTTCAATTATCTGTCGCTGAGTACCCAGGCACGATTCCATACATCTTGGAACAGTTTGACCGCGTACTCGCTGAAGAGATTCGCTTAACAGATCTAATCAATGGCTTTGTTGACCCAGACGACGATGGCACAGCTGCGCCAACGGCGACTCACATCGGTTCAGAACTTGCTAAAACTGATCTAGAAGACGAAGACAAAGAAGAAGCAGAAGACGACGAGGAAGAAGAAGAGGAAGATACAGGTATTGATCCTGAGCTTGCTCTTGAGAAGTTCACAGCACTTCGCACTAGCTACCAAAACCGTCAACTAGCAATCAATGAATACGGCCATGAAAGTCCGAAAGCCACACTTGCAACGACAATGATGCAAGACGTATTCAAAGAGTTCCGTCTAACGCCAAAACAGTTCGATTACCTAGTAAACGAACTGCGTACTTCAATGGATCGCGTACGTACTCAAGAACGCCTAATCATGCGTCAAACGGTTGAGTACGGCAAAATGCCGAAGAAATCTTTCATTGCTCTATTTACTGGTAATGAATCTAGCGAAGCATGGTTGGACGAAGTTCTTGCTTCAGACAAACCATACGCTGAAAAGATCAAACGTAACGAACACGACATCCGTCGTTCTATCCAAAAGCTGGATATAATCGAACGTGAAACGTCTCTTACTGTTCAAAGCATTAAAGATATCAGCCGTCGTATGTCTATCGGTGAAGCGAAAGCTCGTCGTGCGAAGAAAGAGATGGTTGAAGCGAACTTACGTCTAGTAATCTCGATTGCTAAGAAGTACACAAACCGTGGTCTACAATTCCTGGATCTAATCCAAGAAGGTAACATCGGTCTGATGAAAGCAGTAGATAAGTTTGAATACCGTCGTGGTTACAAGTTCTCTACTTACGCTACGTGGTGGATCCGTCAAGCAATCACTCGTTCGATTGCCGACCAAGCTCGTACTATCCGTATTCCGGTTCACATGATCGAAACGATCAACAAACTAAACCGTATCTCTCGTCAAATGCTACAAGAGATGGGTCGTGAACCACTTCCGGAAGAGTTGGCTGAGCGCATGCAAATGCCTGAAGACAAGATCCGTAAAGTACTGAAAATCGCTAAAGAGCCTATCTCAATGGAGACACCAATCGGTGACGACGAAGATTCGCACCTAGGTGATTTCATCGAGGATACAACGCTAGAACTGCCTTTAGACTCTGCAACGGCAACAAGCCTGCGCGGCGCAACTAAAGACGTTCTTGCAGGCCTAACTCCTCGTGAAGCGAAAGTACTGCGTATGCGTTTCGGTATCGACATGAACACTGACCACACTCTAGAAGAAGTGGGTAAGCAGTTCGACGTTACTCGTGAACGTATCCGTCAGATCGAAGCAAAAGCACTGCGAAAACTTCGTCACCCAAGCCGCTCAGAAACTCTGCGTAGCTTCCTAGACGAGTAATTACACGCTTTAGTGTGGTTAGCTTTTAAGCATAAAATAAAAAAGGTGAGCGTTGGCTCACCTTTTTTGTACCTGTATGATTTAAGTGGCTAAGATGTAAGCGGAATTGCCCCTCATAGTGTCTAGACACCAATGAATGCTTCCCCTATAATCTATGCCCTACGGCCCCTTAGCTCAGTGGTTAGAGCGCACGACTCATAATCGTTCGGTCCCCAGTTCAAATCTGGGAGGGGCCACCAAATTAGAAAAGCCAGAACAGTTCACACTGCTCTGGCTTTTTGCTTTTCTGAAGCTGTACAACTCACCGCTGTATTTCCTACAAATAACGAATTGTCCCACACGCAATTCCAATTCCCTCTCTGTGACTAAATATACTTTTCTTTTATAAAAAAATCGGCAATATGAGAGTACATAGATAATTCAATCGTTCAGGGAAGAAACATGAAAGACGAAACGCTCTCGATTCACTTCGGCTACGAAACTGATCCAACAACCAAATCAGTTGCGACCCCTATTTACCAAACCGTTGCTTACGAATTCGATGACGCACAACACGGTGCAGACCTGTTTAATCTTGCGGTGCCAGGTAATATCTACACTCGTATAATGAACCCAACCAATGATGTGTTGGAAAAGCGCATGGCAGCCTTAGAAGGTGGTATTGCAGGCTTAGTGGTGAGTGCAGGCAGCGCGGCGATCAACTACGCGATTCAAACGTTGGCACAAATCGGTGACAACATCGTTTCAACACCTCAGCTTTACGGCGGTACTTACACCCTATTTGCTCATATGCTACCAAACCAAGGGATCGAAGTTCGCTTTGCCAAAGACGACAAACCAGAAAGCTTAGCGGCACTGATCGATGAAAAAACCAAGGCGGTTTACTGCGAAAGTATCGGTAACCCAGCAGGCAATATTATCGACTTAGAACGTGTTGCTGAGCTTGCTCACGCACAAGGTGTACCTGTGATTGTCGATAACACGGTGGCGACACCTGTGTTGTGTAAACCTATCGATTTTGGTGCTGATATTGTGGTGCACTCACTCACCAAATACGTTGGTGGTCACGGAACAACATTGGGTGGCGTGATTGTCGACTCAGGCAAATTCCCATGGGCAGAGCACAAAGATCGCTTCCCAGTATTTAATCAGCCAGAACCTTCTTACCACGGTGTGGTGTATACCGAAGCCTTTGGCGAAGCCGCGTTTATTGGCCGCGCTCGAACGGTTCCACTACGTAATACAGGTGCAGCATTGTCACCAATGAATGCCTTCATGCTAATGCAAGGTCTAGAAACTTTATCGCTACGCATGGAGCGACACACAGAGAATGCACTGAAAGTAGCTAAGTACCTTCAGCAACATGAGAAAGTGAGTTGGGTGAACTACGCTGGTTTACCAACGTCTGAGTTCTATCCGCTGGCTGAGAAATACATGCAAGGTAAGCCGTCTGCCATTTTATCTTTTGGCTTGAAAGATGGTTATGAAGCCGGTGTTCGTTTCTATGATGCACTGCAAATATTCAAACGCTTGGTGAACATTGGCGATGCAAAATCTCTCGCTTGTCACCCTGCTTCTACAACACACCGTCAATTAAGCGAAGCGGAACAAAAGCAAGCAGGAGTGTCACCAGAGATGATTCGCCTCTCAGTAGGTATTGAACACATTGACGATATCTTGGCTGACCTAGAGCAAGCACTTAATGCTTAATGCCGTTAAAGCTAGATCTAACGCTAATCGTTAGCTAACAGACACAAAAAAGCCCATCACAGGATGGGCTTCTTATTATCTAATTTTCTTAGATAGGATGGCGATTACTCAACCGTAACCGCTTTCGCTAAGTTACGCGGTTGGTCAACGTCAGTACCTTTGATTAGCGCTACGTGGTAAGACAACAACTGCATCGGTACTGTGTAGTAGATAGGTGCTGTTACTTCACTTACGTGAGGCATCTTGATGATCTTCATGTTCTCATCGCTTTCAAAGCCTGCATCTTCATCTGCGAATACGTAAAGTAGACCGCCACGAGCACGTACTTCTTCAACGTTTGATTTCAGTTTCTCTAGCAAGTCGTTGCTTGGTGCAATAACGACGACTGGCATATCTGCATCGATAAGAGCCAAAGGACCGTGCTTAAGCTCACCAGCCGCGTATGCTTCTGCGTGGATGTAAGAGATCTCTTTCAGTTTAAGAGACGCTTCCATCGCGATTGGGTAGAACTCACCACGACCCAAGAATAGTGTGTGGTGCTTATCTGCAAAATCAGGTGCTAGCGCTTCGATCTCTTTATCAAACGCTAATGCTTTTTCAATATCAGCAGGCAGTTGATGCAGTGCTTGAACGATCTCAGCTTCTTTCTCTTCATTGATGCGACCTTGTAGACGACCAATTGACGTTACCATCATCAGCATAGCCGCTAGCTGTGTCGTGAAGGCTTTAGTTGAAGCAACGCCGATCTCAGTTCCTGCGCGAGTCATGAAGGCAAAATCAGATTCACGAACTAGCGAAGAACCCGCAACGTTACAGATAGTCATTGCCGACATGTAACCTTTTTCTTTTGCAAGACGAAGTGCAGCAAGCGTATCCGCCGTTTCACCAGACTGAGACAGAGTCACCAATAGGCTGTTCGGGCGAACAACGAAATCACGGTAACGGAATTCAGAGGCAATCTCTACGTCACAGCTTACGCCTGCTAGAGACTCAAACCAGTAACGAGCTGCCATGCCTGAGTTGTAAGACGTACCACATGCGATGATCTGCACGTGTTCTACCTTGCTTAGGATCTCTTCCGCTTTAACACCGATTGCATTAGTGATTACAGAAGTGTCAGAGATACGACCTTCCATTGTGTTGATCAGCGCTGTTGGCTGCTCAAAGATCTCTTTCTGCATGAAGTGACGGTATTGACCTTTATCACCTGCATCGTGTTCTGCGTTTGATTCAACGATTTCACGCTCTACACGCTCGCCCGCTACATCAAATACTGTTACATCACGACGAGTCACCTCAGCAACATCACCCTCTTCTAAGTACATGAAGCGACGAGTTACGCTTAATAGCGCTAGTTGGTCAGAAGCAAGGAAGTTCTCGCCCACACCAAAACCGATAACGATTGGGCTACCAGAACGAGCAACAACGATACGGCTAGGATCTTTACGATCAACCGCCACTGTGCCGTATGCACCGTCTAATTGTTTTGCTGTTTTTTGCAGAGCTTCAACCAAAGAAGCTGACGTGCGAAGTTCCCACTCAACAAGATGAGCGATAACTTCAGTATCCGTTTGTGAAGTAAACACATAACCACGCTCTTGAAGAAGAGCACGCAGTGCTTCGTGGTTTTCGATAATACCATTGTGTACAACAGCAATATCACCAGACATGTGTGGGTGTGCGTTTGCTTCAGAAGGCTCACCGTGTGTCGCCCAACGTGTATGAGCTATACCAGTACCGCCAATAACATGTTGTTGATCGACTGCGTCTGCTAGCTCTTGTACTTTACCAAGGCGGCGTACACGAGTTAGGTTAGATTCGCTATCAACTACAGCGACACCCGCTGAATCGTAGCCTCGGTATTCTAGGCGGCGAAGGCCTTCTACTAAAATTTCGGCTACATCACGCTGTGCTACTGCACCAACAATTCCACACATAGTTTCACTCCATCAATTTCGTTTTATTCCTATTGGCAGCAAGCAAAGGCCAGATCTTTATCAAGATCAATTATAGGAAGGTAAATGCATAATACTTAAATTTGTTTTTACGCTGGATCAGTCAAGATCACACGAACATCATGTGATTCGATACTTGCTTTGGATTCTTCGCCTAAGTCTGTATCGGTAATTAAGATGTCAATGTGCTCCCATGCCAGCTCTAAGTTCGGGATCTTTCGTCCCACCTTTTCCGACTCAACCATCACGATCACTTCTCGTGACACTTCAGCCATTACTTTACTTAGACCAACCAATTCATTGAACGTGGTCGTGCCTCTATCAAGGTCGATACCATCAGCCCCAATAAATAGTTGATCAAAATCGTAAGCACGAAGTACTGACTCTGCGACTTTGCCTTGGAAAGAATCCGAATGGGTATCCCAAGTGCCGCCGGTCATTAGCAGTGTTGGTTCGCTTTCCAACTCATTAAGTGCATTAGCAACGTGCAACGAGTTGGTCATCACAACCAAACCACGCTTGCTATTGAGCTGCTGAATTAGCGCCCCTGTCGTGCTACCGCTATCGATCACAATGCGATTATGGTCGCGAATTAAATCTGCCGCGGCTTTCGCTAATGAAATCTTTCGAGTCGAAACTTGTGGACCCAGCTCTTCGTTCACAACCTCTTTCGGTAATGAAATCGCACCACCATAACGGCGCAAAAGCTGACCGTTTTTCTCTAAAGACGCCAAGTCCTTTCTAATCGTGACCTCTGAGGTTTCGAACTTAGCGGATAATTCATCAACACTAACCTCCCCTTTTTCATTCACTAGGTTAGAAATTGCATGTCTTCTGAGCTGGGTGTTTCGTTTCGACATTTAAAAAAGGCCATTAAGTTTCGATGTGAAACATATTATAGTTACAACGAAACTATTTAGTCCATTTATTTTGATCCAAAAAATTAATAAATAGCGATAAAACCTTGTCCTAAGACAATTGTTAAGCAGTGATATTGAACTCATTAGGTGGTAGAATCCGCACCCGAAAAGAAAAAAAATTACAAAACTGACTGTTATTTTTTTGCAACTTACCGCCTATATAGTGGGGTAAGTCACAGAAAACCGATATTGAATCAAAATCTTTTGGTCATAAAATGACTAAAATTGATGAAAGACTTACAACTCTGAAGGACATATTGGAAGTCCCGCGCTTTTACACAACAGGCACAAAATGTTGATGTAGCGGACCAATCTTCAGAACTTAAATAAATTTCAAATTGTAACAATACTTACCGGAGAGTACCTTCCATGAAAAAGACCAAAATCGTATGTACGATTGGCCCTAAAACTGAATCTGTAGAGAAGCTAACTGAACTAGTAGATGCTGGCATGAACGTTATGCGTCTTAACTTCTCTCACGGTGATTTCGCAGAGCACGGCACTCGTATCGCGAACTTCCGTAAAGTAATGGAAAACAATGGTGAGCAACTTGCGATCCTTCTAGATACTAAAGGTCCAGAAATCCGTACTATCAAACTTGAAGATGGTAACGACGTAGATCTAGTAGCTGGTCAAGAGTTCACTTTCACAACTGACGCAACAGTTGTTGGTAACAAAGATGTAGTAGCAGTAACTTACCTAGGTTTCGCTAAGGACCTAACAGCAGGTAACACTATCCTTGTTGATGATGGCCTAATCGAAATGGAAGTTATCGCAACAACAGAAACTGAAGTTAAGTGTAAAGTTCTTAACAACGGTGCTCTAGGCGAAAACAAAGGTGTTAACCTTCCTGGCGTTTCTGTTCAACTTCCAGCTCTTTCTGAGAAAGACAAAGCTGACCTTAAGTTTGGTTGCGAGCAAGGCGTTGATTTCGTAGCTGCTTCTTTCATTCGTAAAGAAGAAGACGTTAAAGAAATCCGTGAGCTTCTAAACGCTAACGGCGGCGAGAACATCCACATCATTTCTAAGATTGAAAACCAAGAAGGTGTAGATAACTTCGATTCAATCCTTGAAGCTTCTGACGGCATCATGGTTGCTCGTGGTGACCTAGGTGTTGAAATCCCAGCTGAAGAAGTAATCTTCGCTCAGAAGATGATGATCGAGAAGTGTAACCGCGCACGTAAGATGGTTATCACTGCAACTCAAATGCTTGACTCTATGATCAGCAACCCACGTCCAACTCGTGCAGAAGCGGGTGACGTTGCGAACGCAATCATGGATGGTACTGATGCAGTAATGCTTTCTGGTGAAACTGCTAAAGGTAAGTACCCAGTTGAAGCTGTTACTATCATGGCTCAAATCGCGAACCGTACTGATTCAGCTCTTAAAGCTGAGCTAGGTTCTCGTCTAGACAGCCCACGTCTACGCATCACTGAAGCAGTATGTAAAGGCGCTGTAGACACAGCAGAGAAGCTAGCTGCTCCTCTAATCGTTGTTGCAACTGAAGGCGGTAAGTCTGCACGTTCAGTACGTAAGTACTTCCCAACTGCAAACATCCTTGCTTTAACAACTAACGAAAAGACAGCTGCACAGCTAGTTCTTACTAAAGGTGTTAAGCCAGTTCTTGTTGACTCTATCGAGAACACAGACGCGTTCTACATCAACGGTAAAGAAATCGCTCTACAATCTGGCCTAGGTAACAAAGGCGACATCGTAGTTATGGTTTCTGGTGCTCTAGTCGCTTCTGGTACTACAAACACAGCATCTGTTCACGTTCTATAAGAATGAACCGATTCGCATAAAATATAAAAGAGGGCTTCGGCCCTCTTTTTTTATGAAACAAAATCTTGCCTAACTTTTCAGTACGCTGTATTATCAATCACATTAGAACTACGTACTGTTAAACTCCAATAAACTCTTCCTAAGAAACGGATTAGCAGACTAGAAATCAAATATACGTGAGGTTTGTAATGTCTAGTCCTACGCTTACTGACAAAGTATCAAAGATGATTCGCCAAGATATTCTCAATGGTGAATTAACCCCAGGTAAAAAACTCGTTGTCGCTGATCTCAAAGCACGATACAACGTCGGCGCATCTCCAATTCGCGAAGCCTTAGTGCAGCTATCTTGGAGTAAATACGTAAAGCTAGAGCCACAAAAAGGCTGCTGGGTATCACCGGTATCAAAGAAAGAACTCAATGACCTATATGAAAGCCTTCGTGTTGTCTCTTCTGTTCTGCTTAAAAAGGCAATTTCAGCAGGCGATGAAAGCTGGGAACTGGAAGTATTAACCTCCTACCACAAGCTATCACGCATACAATATGTCTCAGAAGAGTTTGATTGTGTTGAGTGGGAAGAACGTCACCAGCAGTTTCATGCAGCGTTACTTGAAGGCGCAGACTCAGAGAACATGTTTAAGTTCTTTGATGATCTTATCAATCAAGTAAAACGCTACCGCTTCCTAGCGATGTCAGCGAAAAGCGCATCTGATGATCTGTTCAATATTGATGAGCATGAAATGATCATGAAGCTGGTACTTGCTAAAAATGTCGATCAAGCGACAGAACTATTGGATCAACACCTGTTAAGTTCAATGAAGCGAATTGAAGAAGTTATCGAAGCCGCATAATGTCAAGATAGATTCTAACCACATAAAAACGGAGCCTAATAGCTCCGTTTTTTATTTCCAGCATTACGGCTGAACTACCACCCAAAAAATTCTTTGTGATGAGTATTGAGTAGCACAACCATAGGTAAAAAATACAATGCACTCAGTTGAAAGCCAAGAACGGCTAATGTACCTATGGTTAACCTCACTAAAAAATCGACAAACATACCACGCCTCTTTCAATCAGACTGTATGGTTATCGTTCAGTTTAGTTCAAATCATCGAGAGCATTAGACTTTAGTCTAATCATATAAACTTTGTGGATAAACGATAGCGACTTCCAGAAAGCAAAAACGGCCCAAATTAAGGGCCGTTCGTATCAGTAAAATCGCTATCTTTTTCAAACGATTAAATGATCAATTTTAGCTTAAAAGCAGCTTTAAATCTTTCTTCGTTAGGCTTTCAACGCTCGTTCACCACGTGCGATGCCAACAACCCCACTTCGAGCCACTTCAAGTACTTCCGTTACTTCAGACAATGCCTGAATGAAAGCATCCAGTTTCTCGCTCGTACCCGCCATTTGAACCGTATATTGAGAAGCCGTCACATCAACAATCTGACCACGGAATATATCCGCTGTGCGTTTCACTTCAGCGCGAGCAAAGCCGCTAGCGCGTACTTTTACCATCAGAAGTTCACGCTCGATATGCTCAAGCTCAGACACTTCTTGTACCTTAAGTACGTCGATTAACTTGTGTAGCTGTTTTTGGATCTGCTCAAGCTGCATTTCGCTCGAGTTAGTGGTGACATTCAGACGAGAAAGCGTTGGATCATCCGTAGGGGATACATTCAAAGACTCGATGTTGTAGCCACGCTGAGAAAACAAGCCAACCACACGAGATAGTGCACCTGGTTGGTTTTCCATTAATAGTGAAAGGATGTGTCTCATATTATGTTCTCTCCGTTTTGCTTAGCCACATGTTATCCATACCCTCGCCTTTGATCTGCATTGGGTATACGTGCTCGGTGTCATCCACACTAATATCGACAAATACCAAACGGTCTTTCATCGCCAGTGCTTTTTCCAAACCTGATTCCAATTCATCCGGAGATGAAATACGCATGCCAACGTGGCCATAAGCCTCAGCGATAGCAGCAAAATCAGGAACAGAGTCCATATATGAATTAGAGTAACGACCTTGATAAACAATGTCTTGCCACTGTTTTACCATGCCTAAGAAACGGTTGTTAAGATTAATAATCTTAACGGGGATATTGTATTGCAGCGCAGTCGACAGCTCTTGGATATTCATTTGAATACTGCCGTCACCAGTAACAATCACAACTTCTTCATCAGGTTTCGCAAACTTAACGCCCATACCAGCTGGTAAGCCAAAGCCCATCGTACCTAGACCACCAGAGTTAATCCAACGGCGTGGCTTGTCAAACGGGTAGTACAAAGCAGCAAACATTTGGTGCTGACCAACATCCGAAGCAACATAGGCATCACCATTGGTTACTTTATGCAGTGTTTCAATAACTTGTTGTGGCTTAATTCGACCCGACGTTTTGTCATACGCTAAGCAGTCACGTTCTTGCCACTGTTTAATTTCACTCCACCAGCTTTCCATCGCTTCTGCATCGTTAGTTCCACCTTGCTCAATAAGCAGGTTAACCATGCTTTCTAGTACTTTTTCCGCTGAACCTACAATCGGAAGATCCACTTTAACGTTCTTAGAGATAGAAGATGGATCGATATCAATGTGCATGATCTTCGCATCAGGACAGTATTTATCTAGGTTATTGGTCGTTCGATCATCGAAACGTACGCCAATACCAAAGATCAAGTCCGCATTGTGCATCGCCATATTGGCTTCATACAAACCATGCATGCCCAACATACCCAAAGAGTTCTTATGAGTACCAGGGAAAGCGCCAAGCCCCATTAGGGTACTTACCACGGGTAAATTCAGTGCCTCTGCTAATTTTAACAGCGGCTTATCTGCCTCAGAAATAACCGCACCACCACCGACATAAAGTACCGGTTTCTTCGCTTCAAGAAGGGCTTTTAGCGCCTTTTTGATCTGACCTTTATGACCCGTAACCGTTGGGTTATATGAACGCATTTTGATCGTTTCTGGGTATTCATAAGGAAGCTTAATTTGTGGGTTTAAAATGTCTTTTGGCAGGTCAATAACCACAGGACCTGGACGTCCTGTCGTTGAAATATAGAATGCTTTTTTAACGACTTCAGGGATATCTTCCGCTTTCTTAACGAGGAAGCTGTGTTTAACGATCGGGCGTGATACACCAACGATGTCACACTCTTGGAAGGCGTCGTTACCAATAAGGTTATTTGGTACGTTACCAGAAATAACAATCATTGGGATTGAGTCCATGTAGGCTGTTGCAATACCAGTAACGGTATTGGTCGCACCTGGACCAGAACACACAAGTACTACACCCGGCTTACCGGTAGAACGAGTATAGCCATCTGCCATGTGGGTAGCGGCTTGTTCGTGTCGTACTAATACGTGTTTAATTTCAGCAGTTTTAGCATGCAGCGCATCGTAGATATCAAGTACAGAACCACCTGGATAACCAAAGATTTGTTCTACACCCTCTTCAATTAGAGACTGCACCACCATCTCAGCGCCGGATAACATTTCAGCGCCGGATGACATAGCTGTTTCAGGTTTTGTTGTCATATTGCTCTCCTCACCAGTTTCCAATCACATTTGGTGAACATGTTGGGCTGGTTTTTCATAGTCTAGGGCTTATTCGTAGCCTAATTCGAAATACTTCCACTTTTTCGGCTATGGCTGTCTGTAGTGATAACAACAAACAGTAATACGAAACAACTTTAACGCTTTATTATCATCTGGTCTAACGCCTGTTATTCGGCAACTGTGCCAAAAAACCAACTATTAGCTCAAAGCATCAAATAAAACCCAATACAGGCTTTTGCACTAGGCTTAAACACTGCTTACTTGATAAAAAAAAGCACTTAATATTTCAACAGATCGCTATTTATCGATAAACAGCGAGCTTGTTGGTGTGCGCTTTCGCACATTGTGCTGTGTCATTAGATACAAAAAATCCCCCTAAAAATGCAATCACATTCGTAGGGGGATTTTTAAACAACTGAAAATTTATCTAAACAGAAAACTACTTATCTTTAGGTTTTTCGTTGTACATTTCTTCGATTTCGTCTTGATACTTATCGTTAATAACCTTACGACGCAGTTTCTGGGTCGGTGTTAGCTCACCATCATCCATAGAAAATGCTTTTGGCAGCAACTTAAACTTCTTCACTTGCTCAAACTTCGCTAGCTCTTGTTGTAAGTCATTCACACGCTTCTCTAGCATCTCTACTATTTGGTGATTTTTAACAAGTTCCACACGGTCATGATATTTGATATTAAGCTCTTTGGCATACTCTTCTAGCGAGTCATAACAAGGAACAATCAGTGCAGAAACGAATTTGCGCGTATCAGCGATAACAGCAATCTGCTCGATAAAGTGATCTTTACCAATTGCGCCTTCAACCACTTGCGGTGCAATGTACTTACCGCCAGAAGTCTTCATTAATTCTTTGATGCGATCAGTAATGAATAGATTACCATTTTCATCAAAATGACCCGCATCACCCGTTTTCAGGAAACCATGCTCGTCAAATGTCTTAGCTGTCTCTTCTGGCATCTTGTAGTAGCCACGCATCACCATTGGGCCAC
This sequence comes from Vibrio sp. 1F169, assembly GCF_041439605.1. Taxonomy (NCBI): domain Bacteria; kingdom Pseudomonadati; phylum Pseudomonadota; class Gammaproteobacteria; order Vibrionales; family Vibrionaceae; genus Vibrio; species Vibrio sp. 1F169. The sequence goes on from NZ_JBGOOI010000009.1 coordinate 36,043, forward strand.
GAACAAGGATCTCATCCTTAGCGCCAATTTTCACTTCAGCGCCCGGCATCGACATACCGATCGAATCAGGGTTAAAACAACGGTCATCCCAGCACGATACTGTTGCCGTGGTTTCTGTCATGCCGTAGCCAAGTTTTACATTGATACCAATCGCGTGGAAGAAGCGACCAATGGTTTCATCAAGCTTCGCGCCACCACATGGCATGAAGTTGATGTTACCACCTAACAGAGCTCGCAGTTTAGATAACACAAGCTTGTCAGCAAGCGCATGGCTCTTCTTCAGCATGAATGATGGTGTACGACCTTCTTGATGACAAACAGAAAGCTTCGCGCCCATGTTCACCGCCCAAGTAAAGAGTACTTTACGAATAAACGGTGCTTTAGATACTTTCTCGTGAATCGCTGAGAAAATCTTCTCGTAGAAGCGAGGAACAGCAGACATAACCGTTGGTTTAACACCACTCAATGCATCACGAACTTGCATGGTGTCTTGCAAATAGCAGTTGGTTGCGCCTTTATAAAGGACATAGAAAGTCCAAGCGCGCTCAAATACATGTGATAGAGGTAAGAAACACAATGAGACGTCGTCTTTGCTTAAGCTGAGACGCTCATCATGGCCTTTTAGTTGATAGCCAACATTAGTGTAATCAAGCATTACACCTTTAGGCTGGCCCGTTGTACCAGAGGTATAGATAAGCGTCAGTAAGTCATCCATGCTGGCATCCGCAAGACGAACATCAAGCTCAGCTCGCTGCTCTTCAACACCACGAGCCATGAACTCTTTCCAAGAGACGGCAAAGCGATGTCCTTGCAGATCGATATCATCAGACATCGCCACAACAACTTCTAGCTGTTCACACTCTTCAAAAAGGCTAACCGCCGCATCAAATTGAGCTTGCTCACCAACGAATAAGATCTTCACATCCGCATTTTGGATAATGTAAGAAGACTGTGCCGCTGTGTTGGTTGGGTAGATTGGTACCGTTACAAGACGCGCTTGTAAGGATGCGAAGTCAGCCACAGTCCACTGAGGCATATTGTTCGAGAAGATACCGATCTTATCCTGAACTCTCAATCCTTGAGCCAATAGCGCTAATGAAAGCGTATCGATTTGTTGTCCAAATTGTTCCCAGCTAATACCTTGCCATACATTGCCTACTTTGTGCTTCAAAGCTGTACGGTTGCCACCTTGGGCAATTTGGTCACGAAGTCTTTTTACGATATGAAAATCTAAATTGGCCATCTCTTTACCTTTGGCTTACACCTGTAAGCTTTTTTGAGCGCACAAGTGTACCTCTGATCATGGAAAAGGCAACTGATGAAGCTCAAAGTTATAAGTAATAGTACGTCTCACGCTAAGTTTTCTATCAACAAAAATAGCAGGTACAAAAAAACCCTAAGCTAGACTCCTAGCTTAGGGCTTATAAATCATAGGAATTAGTGTCTAGTTAAGCGCCACTACTTCGCCACAGATCATCATTAACTGATCTCGTAACCAGATGTGTCCTTTGTCCTTTTCACTTGATTCGTGCCAGCTAAGGAAGCCAGAAATCGCCGCATTATCGAATGGGAAATCTAGAATCTGAAGCTGATCTTTGTTTGCTGCATGTTCTACCATCCAACGAGGAGCTATCGTCACAAGTTCAGATTGACCAACAACGTAAAGTACGTTGCTTAAGCTCGTACCTTCGTAGAAAGGTGTGCAATCGAGGTCACGGTAAGCTTGCTCAGAGAAGCTACGTTGACCATGGATGCGAGACAGTTTAGCGTGCTTTTCGTTAAGCAACTCTGCCGCTGAAACTTCACCGTTGATGCGTGGGTGAGAAGCAGAAGCGACCACAACCAATTCATCTTGGAAGATTTCAGTGCTTGAGAAACCTTGCTCATCAAAACGCGAGTAATCAATAACGAAGTCAATTTCTTGGTAACGCATGCGCTCAGAAAGTTGACGGTCAAATTCCGCATCCATGTGCAGATTAACGCTAGGTGCTTGGTCGTTGATTGTCGACATAATCTTAGGTGCAAAACGCATGTCGCAAGGGCTACAAATTGCAAGTTTGAACAGACGAGAAGACGACTCTGGAGAGAATACAGAACTTGGTAATTCGTTGCGTACTAACTGCAGCGCTTGGCGGATTGGGCCAAACAACTGACGAGCACGTTGAGTCGGTTGAATACCACGACCTTGACGCATGAATAGCTCGTCGTTGAACATTACTTTCAAACGAGCAACAGCATTACTTACCGCTGGTTGAGACATGCCCAGATTATGAGCTGCACGTGTAATATTTTGCTCTTGCATAACTGCATCAAATACAGTCAAAAGATTTAAGTCGACTCCACGAAGTGTGCTTTCCATTCTGTAGCTTGCAATTGCACTCATTGCGTCTTTTTTCTCTAACATTCAAGTTGCCTCTTGTCGGTTCGACAGGGTTAAATTGGTAATGGTGTGGGAATAGATAACCACTAATTCTTATATTTATCAGACCGATGTTTTTCGGATTGCCATTACTATTAACCAATAAATCTCGAGCTACCAACAAGATTGATAAAGAATAATTTAATTTTACCTTAATGATTAAACAACACCTAAAAATCAGTTGCTTATGGAGTTATAAAAAAACATAAAATGCGTCACTTATGAGTTTCATTTCGACTTATTTAGCCGTCCTATCGTTTTGGTTACATTTGTTACAAATTATTGAACTCGTGAATCGTTCAGCTAGGCAATTCAGAAATAACAATTATGGGTTAAGTGAGTGATGCATAACTAGGAAAATCTACCTTGTCCCAAAGTTGCTTTCTCAAGTCATCTTGGTTGGACCATTTGCCCGCCAAAATCCACTCAACAAGTGCACTTGCCACGTCAGGGTAAGTGACCCTTTCTGCCTGCTTTTCACCGAGCCAACTACGCAAGATAGCCGCGTCTAAAAAACTCATGGTTTGAGCCAACCCGAGCGCTTCAAGCGTCGCCACATTACTTTGTTGTTCGAACTGTCCCTCAAGAGGCTTAAGAAGCAACTTCTTACCTAAAGTTAAGGCTTCAGATGGCAATTCAAAACCGCCGTTGGCCACCACACCAGAGCACTGATTGAGATCGAATTGGAAGCCTGCATGACTGAGTGGTTTGAACTCAATATTTTCGACTCGGCTATACTCAATCACATTCGGGTGATAACAGACAAAGTGATGAGAAACAAACTTCATCAACAACTCAGAGATCGCATCAAGATCCTCAAATGGTAGATAAACCAAGGTGAAGTCTTGTGTTGCTTTCGCTCGCTCATCACACGCTGGCGTGTGAACGATAGGTGGCAATATTGGCTGTTCAAAGTGATACCAGTGCAAACCAATAGAGTGCTCAGTTGGGGCGAAATGTTGAATCACGGAATGTTCAATCCAGTTGCCCCCTTCTTTAGGTACATCATAGCGGAACGCATTCTGGTGGCTTATACCAATACATGGCACACCTTGCCTCTTAGCCGCCCATGCCGTCACAGGTTCAAAATCATTAAGCACTAAGTCATAAGGCGCAAGATCGATCTGGTTAACCTCGCGGAGAAATCGCCAGATGTTGTTCTTGATGAATGTCTTGCCGTATTTAACCTTCCCTTGCTCGCTGTAAAAAGTTAAACCGCTGCGGGTCTGATAGTTGCCAAACGCTTCCATCGAAAAGAATTTACTCTCGTCTCGCCCAGAGAACAGAAAGTCGACATCAATATTTTGCTGACGAAAAGCGACGGCCATTGCTCTCGCTCTAGCGATGTGCCCATTTCCTGTGCCCTGTACGCCATATAAAATTTTCATTCAGGTTCCTTGAAGATTAATAATTCGAGCTCTGCTGTCTTTGCCTGTGTCTTTTTAATATGAACAACAGAACAAACAGCCATACGACTAAGCGCTATAAAATGAAGTAAATGGCTAGGCTTGTGCACGCTATACCTAGCGCTGCGCCAATCAGTACGTCCGTTAAAAAGTGCACACCGAGTAGGATTCGAGAGCCTGCAATCGCTGTCGCCCAAATCAAGCTAAAGAGATAGAGACTTGGATAAAAATGTCCGATTAGAGTCGCCATAACAAATGCAGCAGCGGAGTGCCCAGATGGCAGGCTGTATTTATCTGATGGCACAATGTGAGAGTGAAGCAATGAAGAGAATTCAGCGGGTCTGCGGCGCTTTAGGGTGTTTTTGGCTAACCAATAAATCGGTAGCTCTATCGCAAAAGCGGCTAGACCAACCATTAAAAATTCACGACCTGTGTAGCCATCAGCTAACAGCGCAATCAGAGCGATCAACACATATAGATGACCATCCCCGGTATGAGACACCGCTTTACTCAATGTTGCATGTTGCCCGCTATAACGGTTCTTCAAACAGAAAACAGAAAATGCCACATCCCAGCGGACAATCGGTTCGATAGTACGCATACGATCTCCTTAACAATCCTTATTCAGTTAAGGCTCAAGGTATGCCCCTGAAATGACAGTTAGGTGACGTTTTGAATGAACTAAAATGAATTTTGAAGCGAATAAACCGCTTTCACTAAGCAAGCTGATGGGAGCCAAGAAGCTGCCGATAAAAATAAAGCGACCCAAGGCCGCTTTATTCTTCTATGTTTTTGCTTCTTTATATAAGCAAACAAACGCTACTTCTAGCGTGCTAAAAGTTATAGAGCTTGCAAATAATTAAGTGCTAAAGACTATAGCGCTAATGGCTCATGTTTTTTCACCAAACCAAAATCCGCCAATATCGCGTAGGCGGCAGGGATCATAAACAACACCAGTAAGGTTGAAGCAAATATGCCAAACACAATTGAAATAACCAATGGCTGGATAACCTGAGCTTGCAAGCTGGTTTCCGTCAACAGCGGTAGCAAACCAGCTGCGGTCGTCATTGAGGTTAAGAATACCGCTCGGAAACGCTCGCGACTGGCTTTAACCACCGAGTCATGCACGCTATCTCCCTCATCAACATGGTGACGAATGTATTGCACCAACAAGATAGAATCATTGACCACGATCCCGGCAAGCGACACAAAGCCCATCATGCTCGGCATACTTAACGCATGCCCTAACAACCAATGACCAACAACTACCCCAATGAAGGCGAGTGGAATCGCTAACATTACGACCACAGGCTCTAAGTAGCTTCTGAACTGATAACTCAGAATCGCAAACACACCGAATAAGCCCAATAGGAAGCCTTTACCCATTGAGGCTCCGGTCTTCGCCGCATCTTTGGCTTCCCCTTCAAAATCAAAGCGTAAGCCCGGATACTTTTGAATAAGCTTGGCTGCTTCATCTTTTTGGAACTGAGCCAAAATTGCTGAAGAGCTCGCTTTCTTATTATCAATATCACCAAAGATACTGATGGTTCTCAGCCCATCGATACGTTGGATTCGTACGTAGTTACGTTGGAAATCTAGCGTTGCCAATGTCGCTAGCGGAATCTGGCTGCCATCTGCAGTGATGATTGGGAAGTTAGCTAGTTGCTGCAAATCCCCTGCCTGTTCTTTATCAAGGCGTACCTCAATCGAAATGTTCTCGACCCCAATTTGGATTTCATCCGCAGTATGACCAAAGAAGGCCGCACGCAATTGGGAAGCAATCATCTGCCCATTAACATTGTAGGTTTCAGCACCTGGGCGCAGTTTAACTAAGATCTCTTCCTTACCCATGCGCATGTCATCAAGCACGCCGTGCACACCATCAAACTGATTGAGGTACTCTTGAATATCTAAAGAAGCCGATTTCAACGCGGCAAGATCATCATGTTTGGCGCGGATCTCGATAGCACGACCGCCCGGCCCCATCGTCGGTTGTTTGAAAACTAGCGAGATAGGATCAGCCAAATCGCCGATGTCTTCCCGCCATGCATCAATAAAATCATCGATCACCGTGTTGCGACTCTCTGCACCACGCAAGTCTAAGCGCACAGTGGCTAAGTGTGGGCCTGATTCATTGGCATCCGCGTTTGCATTGAATTGGCTGGTGATATGCTCAACCAATCTATTACCGTCTTCGACGTCTTCACTCCACTGCTCATTCAAACGTTCAGCAGATGCGACTATTTTATGGACCACTTTCTCGGTTTGAGACAGTGATGCGCCCGGTGGAAGAATGATGCGAGCCTCGGCAATATCACCATCCAACTCAGGAAATGGTTGGAATTTGACAACACCACCAGCAATCAAGGAGATAGATAGAAGTAATAAGGTTATCACTCCACCCATAAAGGCGTAGCGGAACGTCACGACCTTCTCGACCATGTTCATCAAAGTTGTATTGCGAAAGTTCTCAAACTTCTCTAACAACACGCCTTTAAAGCGCAGCGCTGGCTTGTCATTTTTTTCTTTGTGTAATGAATGAGATAAGTGATTCGGTAGAATGAGAAACGCTTCGATTAAGCTCAGCGACAACACCAAGATAAGTACCTGAGGCACCGCTTTAAGCACCGCGCCCATTTCCCCATCAAGGAATAGTAAGCTACCGAAAATACACACAGTGGTTAGGAAAGAAGATAGAACTCCGGGAAGCACTTTCTTTACGCCGTTGTACACCGCATCATCGACGCTTTGTCCCCTATCTAAGTGGGAGGCTATCGATTCAGCTATCACTATGGCGTCATCCATCATGATACCAATCGCCATTAATAAACCGACCAGTGACATAATGTTGATCGACAAGCCAAGGTTGGCCATCAAGAACAAACCACCAAGGAAGGCTACCGGCAGACCAGCAGCTACCCAGAATGAATATCGCAAACTGAAGAACAACCACATGGTGGCAAACACCAACACAATACCTTGCCAGCCGTTGCGCACCATCATGGTCAGACGATCCCAAAGTACAGAGGAGAGATCATTGGTCATTTGCAGTGTCACACCATCGGGGGCAATCGCGCTTTGATCCTCAACGAATCGCGTCACGTTCTCTTTGATTCGTAACGCATCATCTTCTTTATTCTTACTGATCTTCAAGAGAGCAGATGGCTTACCATCAAACAAAACCTTCTGCTCATCCAACTCAAAGCGATCGGTTATCTTGGCAATATCTCTCAAACGAATCACCGAGCCATTAGGCGCAGATCCAACCACGATGCTTTCCAGCTCAACAGGCGTAATTCGTCTCTCGTCGAAACGAATCAGAAAGTTTTTGTCTGGTGTTTCAACGTTACCACTCGGCAGTTTTACATTTTGACGGCCAATCTGGTCTGCGATATCACCGACACTCAAACCCAACTGGCGAATGGCTTGGGTATCCAGTTCGACTCGATATTGGTGATCGGAAAAACCACTGACTTCGACTAAAGAAACGTCGTAATCGAGCTTCATAGTGCGTTTGAGGTCTTCGGCGTAAGCTTTGAGTTCAGGCCATGAGGTTTCGGCTGTAATCGCTATATCAACTACCGGTTCATTCCAATCCAACTCTTGAACAACCGGAGATTCAATCTCGCTCGGGAAATCATTGATCGAGTTGATCTGAGTTTGAACGTCCACCAGCATTCGGCCAATATCCGCTTTCTCATTGAGTTTTAGAATAAGACGAGCACTGCCTTCTATCGCCTCACATTGAGTTTCTTCAATGTTGGCCAGACCATCGACGGCATCTTCCATTCGTACACACAAGCTCTCTTCCACTTCTTGTGGTGATGCACCGGGATAAACGATCGCCGCCATAATGTAAGGTGGATCATAGGCAGGAAAGGTTTCACGTTTGATGGTTGATAGTGAGCTTATACCCAAAATCAACAACCCAAGCATCAACAAGTTTGCAGCCGTCGGGTGTCGGGAGAAGAACCGAATCATGACGCATTCTCCTGAGTATCTGATTCAAGCTCAGCCTCTTCAGAGTTCGACTCTTTCAGTAACATGCCTTCGATTGCTGGCAGGACATCATTGAGAACTAGTTTATCTCCCGTTTGTAGCTCACCACTCACAACCACTTGATTGTCTCTGCGATAAAGCACTTCAACATTCACCACTTGCAAACGCTGATTGTCGTCCATCAGGTAAACCTTATCACCATGCAGTGCTCGCTCAGGCACAACCCAACTCAGATTCGCGACACCTTCAATCTCCGCTTTAACAAACATACCATTGACCAACGGAGGAGCGCTGTCTGGTTGCAGTTGTGAGTAGTCTTGAGCGATTTCAAGAATGATCCCTGCTGTCGCTTGGTTCTCATCAACCGTCTCACTGATTCTCGCCACCTTTGCAGGCCAATTGAGGTTAAGGCTGCCACTGTTTAGCTGAATACTTGCTTTGATCGGCGCTTCATAAGGGTTTGGTATGCCTGCGGCATCACGAGGGAATTGAGTAAAGCTTGAGGCTAAAGTTTGCATATCGTGAATAGAGAGTTGCGCCTCAACTTCCATAACTTTAATCCCGTGAGCAACAAACATCTCTTGCTGAAGATTAACCACTTGGTTCTGTTCAATATCGACCTGAGCTATTCGCATCGCTCTAGGTAAAGTAATGGTCGTTTTATCTAAAGAGCGTTGCGCCTCTTTTACTTTAGAGACATTCACCTTAATCACGGCTTCCGCAACACGCTTTTCATCTGGCATCAATGCAATTTGGTTATCAATATCCAATACAAGCTTCTGTTGAGACAGTGCACTTTGTTGTTGCAGGTCGACATCCGATTGAGAAGTCAGCCCTTTCTTACGCAGATCTTGTTTACGTTGTAGCTCTTTGTTGCTGATCACTAAGCGGTTCTTTTCGATCTTAAGAGTCTGATTCAGGTTGTCTTCTTCTTGATTCAATTTAGCTAATGAGGTCTGGCTTGATTTAAGATCCGCTTCAGCTTGTACCAACTTCAACTCGTAATCCAAGGGATCGATCTTAAGTACCTCAGTACCCGCTGGAATGATCTGCCCTTTTTCTAGGTCTGGATGTCGATAAACAATCTGCCCTGTCACCTCGGCAATGGCTTTCCATTCAACTTTAGGGACTACTTTGCCAAAGCCCACTGCCAACGGCGCGATCATTTGTTGTTCTAAACTGACGGTTTCGACTAGACGAGCCCTATCTCCCGCGGGCTTAGTCGGCAGATCCGGCTTTAAGCTAATAGCAGTCACAAGGCCGATGACACCAACCGCAAGTGCTGGAAAGAAGAGTAGTTTTTTATTTATTTTCATTATCTTTTGTCCTGCACTGCAGAAGGGCTCGGTGCGTTGATAAAGCCTTCGGTCATCAATTGAATGTTGTGTTCGATTAAACGGTTAAGAAATTCTTCATTAATCTCAATACCATGGATTGCTAATAGAGGGGGCGGAGCAATGAATGGAAACACCATCAAGCTTATATACGAAACTCGACACAATTTTGGATCCATGTTCTGTTTTAAGATGCCTTGTTCAACCAGCTTTTCAAAAATGACATCTTGGGCTGGCTTGGCGACATCGAGAAAAACCTTTTCGAGCAACTCTCTTTGCACTTCAGAGGGAGGCATATTCATCACTTGAGCAATCAAGCGAGGAAACTTGGGCACCTTGACCATCTCTTTATAGTAAGTCCGCATTAAATCAAGAAAGTTCTCATGGCTGCTTTCTTCAACCAATCTCTGCATTTGCAATTGCATCGGTCGTAGCGTTTCACGCAGCATCGCCTCAAATAATCCAGCCTTACTGCCAAAGTAATAACGGATCATCGCAATGTTCACACCCGCACGATCAGCAATCAGGCGTGTCGAGACCTTGTCGTATGACTGAACGACAAACAGATCACGAGCATGCTCAATCAATAGTTGTCGAACATCTAAGTTCTGTTGAGGTCGCCCCGCTTTTCGTGCTGTCATGGCATCAACCTATCTCTATAATTAATCATTCGATTAATTATAGAGATAAACAGGCATAACAGTAGAAGATTAATTACTCACTATTTAATCAATTGATTAATTACTTTAGTCACGCTTGTGATTTTTTTGGTGAATCGTTCCATTAAAAATATTTACTACAAAGTTTTAACCTACACATCAGCCAAACGATAAACTAACCCGCCAATACAAAACCACCATTTAGTTGATATCGCTAACAATTAAACAAAAAACAGCACAAACAAAACCAAAACACTGCCAATGCACGCTGATATTGGATTTTCTTGTTTGACGCTCAGAATAAATTACGGTAAATATGGTGTTAACAGTTTATTTACGGATATTTGTGTAATGATTTTTTCTTCTTCTCTACTGCTGAAACTTCTCCTTATCGTGAACCAATCGCGCGGGTAAGTTGTGGGTCAAGAACTACACAAATATTAAAACCCGCACTGAGCGGGTTTTTTTGTAACTGGCACTTTTAAAAGAACATCATTCTTAATAATAATTTGGATAGCAATCGATTCATTATCGATATAAGGAAGCACCCATGAACGATCAAGTAATAATTTTTGATACTACCTTACGTGACGGCGAGCAAGCATTGGCTGCAAGCCTTACGGTAAAAGAGAAGTTACAGATCGCTTATGCTCTTGAGAGACTGGGTGTAGATGTTATCGAAGCTGGCTTCCCTATTTCTTCTCCGGGTGATTTTGAGTCAGTACAAACCATCGCTAAACACATCAAAGACAGCCGTATTTGTGCGCTTTCTCGTGCCGTAGCGAAAGATATCGATGCCGCTGCCGAAGCGCTTAAAGTTGCTGACCAGTTCCGTATTCATACCTTCATCTCAACATCAACGGTTCACGTACAAGACAAATTACGCCGCAGCTACGATGACGTAGTAGAGATGGCAGTGAAAGCAGTCAAGCACGCTCGTAACTATACCGATGATGTTGAATTCTCTTGTGAAGATGCCGGCCGTACCCCTATCGACAACCTATGTCGCATGGTTGAAGCCGCGATTAACGCAGGCGCGAAAACCATCAACATTCCAGACACAGTGGGCTACACAGTACCAAATGAGTTTGGTGGCATTATCAAGACGCTATTCGATCGCGTACCCAACATCGACCAAGCGATCATCTCTGTTCACTGTCACGATGACTTAGGTATGTCGGTTGCAAACTCAATTGCTGCTGTGCAAGCGGGCGCTCGTCAAATTGAAGGCACAATCAATGGTATTGGCGAACGTGCTGGTAACTGTTCTCTAGAAGAAATCGCAATGATCATCAAAACTCGTCAAGAGCTTTTGGGTGTTCATACTGGCTTGGATCACAAGGAGATCCACCGTACCAGTAAGTTGGTAAGTCAGCTTTGCCATATGCCAATTCAAGACAACAAAGCAATCGTCGGTGCTAACGCATTCAGCCACTCTTCAGGTATTCACCAAGATGGCATGCTAAAGAACAAGAACACTTACGAGATCATGACGCCTGAGTCTATTGGCTTGAAAAACAAAGCCTTGAACCTAACAAGCCGTAGTGGCCGAGCCGCTGTTAAGAGCCACATGGACGCTATGGGTTATAAAGATAATGAGTACAACCTAGATTCATTGTACGAAGACTTCTTGAAGCTTGCTGACCGTAAAGGCCAAGTGTTCGATTACGACCTAGAAGCATTGATGCACTTCGCGAATCTACGTGATGAAGATGACTTCTATAAACTTAACTACCTAAGCGTACAATCTGGTAGTGTTATGTCTACCACCAGCATCAAGCTGCAATGTGGCGATGAAGAGAAATGCGAAGCGGCTGTCGGTAACGGCCCTGTAGATGCTTTATACCAATGTATCTACCGCTTAACTGGTTACGAAATTGCATTGGATAAATTCGACCTGACCGCGAAAGGCGAAGGCGAAGATGGCTTAGGTCAAGCCGATATTATTGCGAACTATAAAGGCCGTAAGTACCACGGTACGGGCGTTTCAACCGATATCGTTGAAGCTTCTGGTCAAGCGTTGCTACACGTTATCAATAGCATTCAACGCGCAGACACTATTGCTGAAATGAAGCAGCAAAAATTCGCGACAGTTTAAGACCCCAATAACAGAGCCCTAGAGCCGATGTTGTTGGCTTTAGGGACAAAATTTAAAACGAGCCAAAAAGCTCAGTAACAAGAATTAAAGGATTAACATGACAGATAAATCATACAAGATTGCCGTACTACCTGGTGATGGCATTGGCCCAGAAGTAATGCAGCAAGCACATAAAGTGCTAGACGCGATTGAAAAGAAGCACGCGATTAGCTTTTCTCGCGAAGAGTATGATGTTGGTGGTATCGCAATTGATAATCACGGCTGTCCACTTCCAGAAGCGACAGTAACGGGCTGTGAAGAATCTGACGCAGTACTATTTGGCTCGGTTGGCGGACCTAAGTGGGAACATCTCCCACCAAACGATCAGCCAGAGCGTGGTGCCCTACTTCCTCTACGTAAACACTTCCAACTGTTCTGTAACCTACGTCCTGCACAAATCCACAAAGGTCTAGAGTCTTTCTCTCCTTTGCGTGCTGACATCTCAGGTAACGGCTTCGATATCGTTGTAGTTCGTGAACTAACAGGCGGCATCTACTTCGGCCAACCTAAAGGTCGTGAAGGCGAAGGCGCAACTGAGAAAGCTTTTGATACAGAGGTTTATCACCGTTACGAGATCGAACGTATTGCAAAGATTGCGTTTGAATCTGCACGTCTACGTAACAAAAACGTTTACTCAATCGACAAAGCAAACGTTCTGCAGAGCTCTATCTTATGGCGTGAAGTGGTTGAAGAAATCGCAAAAGATTACCCAGATGTCACGCTAAACCACATGTACATCGACAACGCGACCATGCAGCTAATCAAAGACCCATCTCAGTTTGACGTAATGCTATGTTCAAACATCTTTGGTGACATCATCTCTGATGAGTGCGCAATGATCACAGGCTCCATGGGTATGCTTCCTTCTGCAAGCTTAAACGAAAGCAACTTCGGCCTATACGAACCAGCAGGTGGCAGCGCACCAGATATCGCAGGTAAGAACATTGCGAACCCAGTCGCGCAAATTCTTTCTGCAGCGCTAATGCTTCGTTACAGCCTAGGCGAAGAAGCGGCAGCACAAGACATCGAATCAGCGGTATCTAAAGCACTTTCTGCAGGTGAGCTAACGGCAGACCTTGCAGGTAAGAACCAAGCACTGACTACCTCTGAAATGGGTGACAAGATCGCTGAGTACATCTTAGCTTCATAAGCTAAATGCTCCGATTAGAAGCAAGTACATAAGAATAATATCAAGCCAAGTCATCGTAAACCGCATGACTTGGCTCGAAACAAACACTGGGACTGATGATCCCAAGGAAGAAAAGCTATGTCGACAAACCAGCAAGCAAAAACCTTATACGAAAAAGTTTATGACGCTCACGTTGCAGTTGCAGCAAAGGGCGAAACGCCAATTCTTTATATCGATCGCCACTTAGTCCACGAAGTAACATCACCACAAGCCTTTGATGGCCTGCGTGAAAAAGGTCGTAAAGTTCGCCAAGTAGGCAAAACTTTTGCGACTATGGACCATAACGTATCGACACAAACTAAAGACATCAACGCTTCTGGCGAGATGGCTCGTATCCAAATGGAAACGCTATCGAAAAACTGTGAAGAGTTTGGTGTCACGCTTTACGACCTAAACCACAAATACCAAGGTATTGTGCACGTAATGGGCCCTGAGCTAGGTATTACGCTACCGGGAATGACCATCGTATGTGGTGACTCACACACGGCTACACACGGTGCATTTGGCTCACTAGCATTCGGTATCGGTACTTCAGAAGTTGAGCACGTTCTAGCTACGCAAACACTAAAACAAACTCGTGCTAAAACGATGAAGATCGAAGTAAAAGGCAAGGTTGCTCCAGGCATCACTGCAAAAGATATCGTGTTAGCGATCATCGGTAAAACTACAGCTGCAGGCGGTACTGGCTACGTTGTGGAATTCTGTGGTGAGGCAATTACAGACCTTACGATGGAAGGTCGTATGACGGTATGTAACATGGCTATCGAGCTTGGCGCTAAAGCAGGTCTAATTGCCCCTGATGCAACGACATACGAGTACATCAAAGGTCGTAAGTTCTCTCCACAAGGCCAAGACTTAGAAGCGGCAATCGAATACTGGGACACATTGAAAACCGATGCTGACGCTGAATTCGATGCAGTTGTTACATTAGAAGCAGCAGACATTAAACCACAAGTTACTTGGGGTACTAACCCAGGTCAGGTTATCTCGGTAGACACGCCAATCCCTGCACCAGAAAGCTTCGCTGACCCTGTTGAAAAAGCATCTGCAGAAAAAGCTCTGGCTTACATGGGCCTTGAAGCCGGTAAATCTCTATCTGATTACAACGTAGATAAAGTGTTCGTGGGTTCTTGTACTAACTCGCGTATCGAAGACATGCGTGCAGCAGCAGCGGTAGCGAAAGGCCGTCAAGTAGCGAAACATGTTCAAGCGCTTATCGTTCCGGGTTCAGAGCAAGTTAAAGCACAAGCTGAAGCTGAAGGCCTAGATAAGATCTTCATCGAAGCAGGCTTTGAATGGCGTTTACCAGGCTGTTCTATGTGTCTTGCTATGAACAACGACCGTCTAGGTCCACAAGAGCGCTGTGCTTCTACATCAAACCGTAACTTTGAAGGTCGCCAAGGCCGTGATGGTCGTACGCACCTAGTTAGCCCAGCAATGGCAGCCGCAGCGGCAATCGCTGGTCACTTTGTCGATATTCGTGAACTTTAATTAGAGGATTTAACATGTCAGGTTTTCAACAACACACCGGATTAGTCGTTCCTCTAGATACGGCCAACATCGATACTGATGCGATCATTCCAAAGCAGTTTCTACAGAAAGTAAACCGCATCGGTTTTGGTAAACACTTGTTCCACGATTGGCGCTTCCTAGATGACGCAGGCCAACAACCAAACCCTGAGTTTGTAATGAACGAAGCTCGCTACCAAGGCGCTTCAATTCTTCTAGCTCGTGAAAACTTCGGTTGTGGCTCATCTCGTGAACACGCACCTTGGGCGCTTGCCGATTATGGTATCCAAGTAATGATCGCACCAAGCTTTGCCGACATTTTCTACGGAAACTCAATCAACAACCAGATGGTGCCTGTTCGTCTTTCAGAGCAGGAAGTCGATGAACTATTCCAGTTCGTTGAAGCAAACGAAGGCGCAGAGCTCGACGTTGATTTAGAAGCAATGAAAGTCAGAGCGAACGGTAAAGAGTACTCGTTTGAAATTGATGAGTTCCGTCGTCACTGTTTGCTGAATGGTTTAGATAATATCGGCCTTACACTTCAACATGCCGATAAGATCTCTGAGTTTGAAGCTAAGATTCCTAGCTTCCTGAAATAAAGAAGTCATGAAGTAGAATCACACAGTTTTGTGTTCATATAAAAGGTTGGCTTAGCGCCAACCTTTTTTATTTGGCTAAGCTTTTAACTTAACTTCATATGTTTATTTAAATGAAGAGCATTGAAAGAAAATGGTAAGCCTTAAGGTCTTAGTAGTCAGTCATCAGGAGAATGCCATGAAACAACTACTTTTTATTGTCAGCCTACTTTTCTCAACCTTAGCTTGGTCTGCGCCTAAATCCGAGCTTTGGCCATACTGGAACCAAAGCGACGAAACCAATCTAGAACAGGTATCTCACCAAGATTGGCAGCAATTTCTCGATAACTACTTAGTTCAACAAGGGCAAAATACCCTAGTTCGCTATAAAGCAGTGAACACTGCCGATAAGACAAAACTCAATCAATACATCAAGCAACTCGAACAGGTTAATCCGCTCGACTATTCAAAAGCGGAGCAGTATGCCTATTGGGTTAATCTATATAACGCCGTGACTGTCGATTTGATTCTTGATGCCTACCCGATCAAATCCATCACTAAACTTGGCGGACTATTTAGTTTTGGGCCGTGGGGAGATGATGTGGTAATCGTTAACGGAAAATCACTGACACTCAACGATATTGAACACCGAATCCTAAGACCGATTTGGCAAGATCCGCGCACACATTACGCGGTGAATTGTGCGAGTTTGGGTTGCCCTAACTTACAACTTCAAGCATTTACGACTGACAACACCGAGACTCTACTAGAACAAGCAGCCTCTGAGTTTGTTAATAGTGACAAAGGTGTGTGGGTTAAAGGTAATAAGCTCCAACTATCATCGATTTACGAATGGTTTGCCGTGGATTTTGGTACAGAGAAACAGCTCATTCAGCACTTAGACCAATATCGAACTCAACCTATCACGAATACTCACAAAATCAGCTATGACTATAATTGGTCACTTAACCAAGCGAACTAGTTTTAACGTTAAAGCTCATGAATTAAGCTAAACAAAAAAGAGGCGAGAGGTTTTTATTAACCTCTCGCCTCGAGTCTCTTTTTTATCTATTGAACCGTATTTCTACAATTAAAAGCTTGAGCCCGGTTGCTGCAAGAACTCAATCTCTTCAGGAGTCGAAGTTCTCCCTAACACCTCATTCCGGTGAGGGTAACGACCAAAGCGCTCAATAATGACCTTATGCTTAAACTCAAAATCCAAGTTATTCTCTAAGCCTGTCTGAGAAAAAAGCATCACAGCCTGTTCATGCATCAGCAAAGACTCACTGTGCATATAAGGCATATACAGGAAGCTTTTTTGTTGCTCGTTAAGCTGGTGATCAAAACCACCCGATACCGCCTCTTGGGCTAGAGCCAACGCCATTGGGTCAGCCGAAAAAGCTGTCGGACTGTTTCTGCCAAGATTTCTAGAAAACTGATCCAGCACGATAATCTCTGCCAAGCGCCCTTGTGCGTTTTGTCGCCATTCAAATAGCTCACCTTGGATAACTGCTTTGTGCAGTTCAGCAAAACGAGATTCTATTAAAGCATCAATTTCTTCGCCGCCAGCAAACCAGTCTTTTGGCGTCAATTCATCGAACCAAAACTCTAGAACATCCTGATACGTTACCGTCATATAATTCCCTTTAATAAAAAACCGAGTAACTTTGTTATTACTCGGTTTAGTGTTCGATTACTTAAAACCTTTGACCTTCTTTATCAGGTCATAAGCATTTTGAATTTCTTGCGATTTCTCTTTCGCAACATTCATCATCTCCGGCGGTAAGCCCTTCGCCATCAGTTTATCTGGGTGATGCTCATTCATCAGCTTGCGGTAGGCTTTCTTCACCTCTTTACCGTCAGCACTTTCACTCACACCAAGAACCTTATATGCGTCGCCTAGCTGGTTCTGTTGTGAAGCCTGTTGCCAACCTGATGATTGCCCATGGCCTTGATGGCCACCAAAGCTTCCACCTTGCTGTTGGAAACGAAACGCTGCTTCTTGCATCTGCAAACGACGCTCTAGTTGCTCTGCTGAAAAGCCAAGGCCTTGCGCTATCTTATGCAAAACCTGACGTTCACTAGGGTGCAAACTTCCATCAGCAAATGCAGCAGATACTTGTAGCTCTAAAAAAAACTGCAGGAGATCAAAACGGCCACCCGATGAGATCTTCACACGCTCAAGCACATCGCTTAACGGGAAGTCACTCTCCTTGCCGTCACGGAAAGCATCTTGAGCCGCTTTACGTTGTTCGCCATGCAGGTTCATACGCTCCATCATTGTAGAAGCGAGCTGAATCTCTTCTGGTGTAACCTGCCCCTTAGCTTTAGCAACGTGTCCCATAACCGCAAAAGCAGATTTGAAAAACTCGTTTTGTCTTTCAGCTTGGCTTGGACCTCGGCCAAAACCAGAGCTATTGAAGCCCGATTGGTTCAATCGGCGAGCTTTATCGAACTGGTGCCCTAAAAATAGGCCAAAAACTAAACCGAGCGGCCCCCCAAATAAAAAACCAAAAAAAGCGCCCAAAATTTTGCCAAATATTTGCATTATGTGTTCTCTATCTATGAATTTTGTCTGAGTAATGCTGTCTGATGATGCTGAATGCTAATATTTCCTTTATCATAAGGAAAATGCTTTATTAATTGGATTGATACTAGATCAACCCTTCATCTAGTGACACAGGATAGTTCAACTTCATGCAATCTTTTTCCCGCACCTTGTTAGCCGCGTCTATAAGTACGGCATTATACGTATCGACAACTCAAGCTGAAACAATCACAGATAGTAGTGTGCAGGAAATGCCCTCTATAGATCAATGCTTGATCGAGCCCGCTGCAGAAAACGAGACACAACTTCCCGCTCATGTTGAGTCCGATCGCTTAGAGGCTATCAATGGTGACAAGGCAATCTACTCAGGTGATGTAAGAGTTACCCAAGGAAACAAAACCATCCTTGCCGACAATGTAACGCTTCACCAACAAGAAAATATCGTTGTAGCTGAAGGCAACGTAAACTTTAGCGATGGTCAAATAAAGTCAGTGGCAGACAGAGCCACTAACAATCTGACCACCGATGAAATGACGCTCGAAAATACCGATTATGAGTTCCTCTGTGAGCAAGGGCGAGGAGATGCGGTTTACATCGCAAAAACCGGAAAAGCGGTTTATGAGATTGAAGATGGCTCAATCACCTCTTGCCCTATCGGCGACAATGCATGGCGACTAAGAGCGTCAAGTATCGATGTCGACCAAAATGAAGAAGAGGCTACGTTCTACAACCCAAGGTTTGAAATTCAGAGCGTCCCTGTTTTTTATCTGCCGTACTTAACCGTTCCGATTGGTGATACGCGTAAAACAGGCTTCTTATATCCAACGGTATCATATGGCTCAAGTGATGGTTTTGAATTTGAGATCCCTGTTTATTGGAATTTGGCACCAGAGTATGACCTCAAAACCACTTTTAAGCACATGAAAGAGCGTGGTACTCAGCTTAACAGTGAATTTAGATATTTAAGCGATTTTGGTTCCGGGATGATTAAGTCTGAATACTTGCCTGATGACAAAAAATACCCAGAGAAAGGCAAACGTTGGGGGGCTCAACTTAATCACTCAGGAATATTCCAAGAATCTTGGTTGTTTGAAATTGATTACTCAAAAGTTGGCGATATCGAGTACTTCACAGATGTCAACGGAAGCGGCATTGGTAACCGTGAAGATGGCCAGCTTCTTCAAGAAGGGCAGGCTACATACCGTTCTCAAAATTGGGATGCGTCTGTACTTGTGCGAGATTTTCAGGTCCTCACAAATACGACAAACAACCTTCCATACCGCCTGCTCCCACAGCTGGAATATAACTATTATGCCCCGGAGGTAATGGAGTATTTAGATTTCGACTTGGTCAGCCATGTGTCTCTGTTTGATACAGATGCAAAAGGGAAACCATCGGCAACTCGTATTCACGTTGAGCCGGGAATTACAATTCCAGTAGGCAACACTTGGGGTACTTGGACCACAGAAGCCCGACTTCTTGGTACTTACTACCAACAAGATCTTGATGGTGTTGATACCACAAGTGACAAATATAAAGATTTAGAAAAGTCAGTAAGTCGAGTTGTCCCAGAATTTAGGAGTCATGCTGGTATCGTTTTAGAAAGAGATACCAAGGTTATTGGTAACTACACTCAAACTCTAGAACCCCAAGTTCAATACCTGTATGTACCAAAAGAAGATCAAAACAACATTGGTCTTTACGATACGACACTTCTGCAGACTGATTATTATGGCCTGTTTAGAAGCCGTAAATACAGTGGTGTAGACCGTATCGCTGCAGCTAACCAAGTAAGCTACGGTGCATCATCTCGTTTCTTTGATGATGAGTATAAAGAGCGACTCAATGTGTCGTTTGGACAGATCTTTTATATCGACAAAGATACAAAACAACATCTAACACTTGATACTAAAGATAAGAACTCGAATTACTCATCTTGGGCTGTAGAAGTCGACTTTAATTACGACGACTACCTGTTTTATCATGGTGGTGTACAGTACGACATCGATACCACAGCAATGCAACTAGCCAACAGCACCATTGAGTACCGTTTTTCTGGTGGTTATATCCAAACCAACTACCGCTACGTAACCAAAGAGTATATCGAAGACACTGTTGATTTTAATGTTGGATCGATTACTAAAGATGGTATATCTCAAGCAGGATTACTCGGCTCTTATAAGATTTCGCGTAAATGGAGTGCCAGCGCTCAGTATTTCTATGATTTAACAACCGAAGAGAACCTTGAGTGGTTAGCTAAACTCAATTACAAGTCAGATTGTTGGTATATCGGCTTCACCTATAGTAACCAATTGCGTAGATGGGAAGGTGATTACATCAACACATCGAATGCGACACCAGTATACGAGAAAAACTTTGGCTTTAACTTCGGTATTGTTGGCTTTGGCACCAACATAGGCTCTGATTCAAGCGAAGTAAGTGAAACAAGCTCAAGTAACGCACTCAGCTACGGTCGCCCATTCTTCTTAAACAACTAACTTTCTTTACTGATAACACATCAGTAAATATAAAGGATTACACATGACATTGTGGAAACGCACATTAATTGCTATCGCAGCGACTTGTACTGTCTCAATAAGCTATGCAGCATCGGTTGAACTCGATAGTGTAAAAGTGATCGTCAACGAAGGCGTGATCTTACAAAGTGACATTGATACTTCAATGAAAACACTGCGCGCAAACGCGAAGAAAAGCGGACAAACATTACCATCACAAGATGTACTGAATGAGCAAGTTCTAGAAAAGCTGATCATTGATACGATTCAAACTCAAGAAGCGGAACGTATCGGTGTTCGTATTGATGATGCTCGACTGGATCAAGCGATTGAAGGCATTGCAAAAGATAACAACCAAACAGTACAACAACTTACTGCATCGGTTGCTGAAGAAGGCCTTAGCTACAACGCATTTCGTGAGCAAGTAAGAAAAGAGATTGCAGCAAGTGAAGCTCGTAATGCCTTGGTTCGCCGCCGTATTAATATCCTTCCTGCAGAAGTAGACAACCTAGCGGACATCTTAGCGCAAGAAACCAATGCGACGGTTCAATACAAAATTGGCCACATCCAACTTCGATTCAATGATGACCAAACCAAAGAAGAATTAGAAGCACAAGCGACTGATTTAGTGGAAGAGCTAAACAACGGCAAAGACTTTAGCACCATGGCATATACATACTCTAAAGGCCCTAAAGCGTTACAAGGTGGTGATTGGGGTTGGATGCGTAAAGAAGAGATGCCTACGATTTTTGCAGACCAAATCAAAATGCAGAATAAAGGCAGCATCATCGGTCCTTTCCGAAGTGGTGTTGGCTTCCATATTCTAAAAATTGAAGACGTAAAAGGTTTGGAAACCGTTGCAGTTACCGAAGTTAATGCACGTCATATTTTGATTAAGCCAACGGTTATCTTGAGTGATGACGGTGCGAAAGAGCAGCTTGAAGAAATCACTCGTCGTGTAAACGCAGGTGAAGCGAGCTTTGGTGATCTTGCACAGCAATACAGCCAAGATCCAGGTTCAGCAGTACAAGATGGTGAGTTAGGCTACCAAACTCCAGATTTATACGTTCCTGAGTTCAAACACCAAGTAGAAACGCTACCTGAAGGTAAGATCAGTGCGCCATTCAAAACCGTGCACGGTTGGCACATTGTTGAAGTACTAGACCGTCGCGAAGTCGACCGTACCGATTCAGCATTGAAAAACAAAGCTTATCAAATTCTATTTAACCGTAAGTTCAACGAAGAAGCTGGTGCTTGGCTGCAAGAAGTAAGAGCAAGTGCCTTTGTTGAAATGGTTGAGGATGACCAAGATGACAACTAAACGTATTGTCATAACCGCAGGTGAACCCGCAGGGATAGGTCCAGATTTAACTCTGGCTCTATCTCAAGAAAGTTGGCCTCATCAACTTGTAGTCTGTGCCGACAAAACCCTACTAGCCGAGCGAGCCAAAACCCTTGGTATCGAAGTTGAGCTACTGGATTACGACGCAAACGCAGCTAAGCAATCCCAACGAGCTGGCACACTTGTCGTGAAACACGTTCCACTGGCTGAAACTGCCGTAGCTGGCCAACTCAATGAAGCGAACGGTCATTACGTATTAAATACTTTAGAAACCGCAGCAATTGGCTGTATGAATGATGAATTTGATGCTATTGTCACCGGCCCTGTTCACAAGGGTGTAATTAACCGAGCTGGCGTTGCTTTTAGCGGCCATACCGAGTTCTTTGCAGAGAAGTCCAATACACCACTGGTGGTGATGATGTTGGCAACAGAAGGGCTGCGTGTTGCGCTAGTAACAACGCACATCCCACTAGCTTATGTATCTCAAGCAGTAACCGAAGACAGATTAGAGCAAATTATTGCAATTCTGAATAAAGATTTGGTTGAAAAATTTGCTATTGAGAAACCAACTATCTACGTGTGTGGCTTGAATCCACATGCTGGTGAAGATGGTTGCTTGGGACGTGAAGAGATAGAAACCATCACCCCGACGCTAGAAAAAATTCGCCAAAAAGATGGCATCAATTTAGTTGGCCCATTGCCAGCAGATACCATCTTTAATGAAAAATATTTGCAAGATGCAGATGCTGTTTTAGGTATGTATCACGACCAAGTACTCCCGGTATTGAAATACAAAGGGTTTGGTCGCTCAGTGAACATCACGCTTGGCTTACCGTTTATTCGCACATCAGTCGACCACGGTACCGCCTTAGACTTGGCAGGGAAAGGCCAAGCCGATACAGGGAGCTTTAGAACAGCGCTCACGCACGCCATTGAATTAGTAGAGAAAAAGCAATGAGAAATGATGTCCACTTAGGGCACAAAGCGCGTAAACGTTTTGGTCAAAACTTCCTTAACGATCCATACATTATTGATGGCATCGTATCGAGCATTAACCCACTACCAGGTCAAAACTTGGTAGAGATCGGTCCTGGTCTAGGTGCAATTACTGAGCCAGTGGGTAAGCTTGTCGATAAATTTACCGTTATCGAATTGGATAGAGATCTGGCTGAACGTCTTCGCAACCATCCTGATCTGGCTGATAAGCTAACGATCTATGAAGGCGATGCAATGAAGTTCGATTTCGAACAACTTGTTAAGCCAAACAACAAGCTACGTATTTTCGGTAACTTGCCATACAACATCTCGACACCATTGATGTTCCACCTTTTTGAATTCCATAAAGACGTGCAAGACATGCACTTCATGCTTCAAAAAGAAGTGGTTAACCGATTAGCGGCCGGCCCAGGTACTAAAGCTTACGGTCGTCTTACGGTAATGGCTCAATACTACTGTAAAGTGACGCCTGTGCTAGAAGTGCCACCAACGGCCTTCGTTCCGCCACCAAAAGTTGATTCTGCAGTAGTACGCCTACAGCCATACGAAGTGCTACCTTACCCGGCAAAAGATCTGAAATGGCTAGATCGTGTATGTCGTGAAGGCTTTAACCAGCGTCGTAAAACGGTTCGTAACTGCTACAAGAGCCTAATCGACAAGGAAATACTTGAAGAGTTGGGTGTTAACCCAGGCATGCGTCCTGAGAATTTAACGCTCGAGCAGTTTGTCGACATGGCCAACTGGTTGTACGACACTCACAGCGCTGACAAATAATTCTAAAAGGCTCCTACACTTCGGTGAGGAGCCTGTTTTTTATGTAATACTTTAAAGCATACCAACAACAAAAGGTGCGAATATGGATATATCTACGCCTTGTATCAAATGTCAGGTTCACTCTAAATACATAGAGGAACAATCTGAACCAACGAAGAACCGCTACGTCTTCGCCTACATTATTACCATCAAAAACCTCAGCAAAACAACGGTTCAACTCATGTCTCGCCGCTGGCTGATTACCGACTCCAACGGCAAACAACTCACCATAGAAGGTGATGGCGTAGTTGGGCAACAACCCGTGATTGAGGCCAACGACGAATACACTTACACCAGTGGTACCGTCATCGAAACTCCTGTGGGTGTTATGCAAGGTCATTATGTGATGACTGATAACAAAGGCATCGACTTCATAACTGAAGTGGATCCATTTAGACTCGCGATCCCTAATATTCTTAATTAGCCGTACATCTGTATCTACAGGAAATTATTGTGTCGAATTATATTGTCGGAGACATCCAAGGATGCTTCGACGAACTTCAATTACTGCTTGAAACCGTCAACTTTGATAAACAACAAGATACTTTATGGGTCACCGGAGACTTAGTTGCTCGTGGCCCTAAATCCTTAGAGACGTTACGTTTTGTTCGTAGCCTTGGCAGTTCAGCGAAGGTGGTATTGGGTAACCATGATTTACATCTACTTGCGGTATCCTTAGGCCTCTTTTCAGCCAAACCAAAAGACAAGACTCAACCAATTCTTGATGCTGAAGACCGTGACCAATTGCTGGAATGGTTAAGACAACAACCCTTGATGCAAGAACACCCTGAGTTTGTCATGACACATGCAGGCATCTCACCTCAATGGAGCTTGGAACAAGCACGTACAGAGAATCGAGAGATAACGTCATTATTGAAATCGGACCGTTGGCAGTGGCTTATTGAGAACATGTACAGCAACACGCCAGATATCTGGAACAACGAGTTGCAAGGCATAGAGCGCTATCGCTATGCGATCAATAGCCTGACAAGAATGCGCTTCTGTTTTGAAGATAGCCGACTCGACATGGCATGTAAGCTACCACCGAATGAAATTACCGATGAACCACTAGTGCCATGGTTTGACCTTCCGCAACGCATAAAGCTCGATAAAACCGTTGTTTTTGGACACTGGGCTGCGCTTGAAGGCTATAACGGAAAAGATGTAATTGGACTTGATACTGGATGCGTCTGGGGAGGAGAATTGACGATACTTCGCTGGGAAGATAAGAAGTTTTTCACTCAAGATGCGCTATAGAGATACGAGATACGAGATACGAGATACGAGATACGAGATACGAGATACGAGAAGTTTGCGTTACTGTTACAGTAACGCAAACGATTTTAACTTCAGAGCTTAACGCTCGAGAATCACAAACTCCATGTTGTGTTTATTCTTCTCATCGGCTTGATAAGTTTCACTAAAGCTCTGCTTCCAACCTTCTCCCCAACTAGGGAACTGCGTGTCGCCATCCACATCAAAATCAATATAAGTCAGATAGAGCTTGTTCGCTTTAGGTAAGCAGCTTTCATAGATCGAACCGCCACCGATGATCATCACTTCATCAACATCGCTTACTAGCTCTAATGCTTGATCAATTGACGTTACCGTCGTCACACCTTCGATTTCTAAACTCTCGTCGCGGCTAATTACGACATTCAATCGACCTGGTAGAGGGCGTCCAATTGAATCATAGGTCTTACGTCCCATCACGACAGGTTTGCCCATAGTTGAGCGTTTAAACCATGCGAAATCTGCAGGTAAATGCCAAGGCATCTGATTGTCTTTACCAATTACACGGTTGTTCGCCATTGCCGCTATCATGCTGATGATCATAAATCGAAAGTCCTGTCCTTACTTGAAAATGAAGTTGAAGCTAGACGATAGGTCTACGACGGTAGAATAACAGCCCAGGCACTGCTAAGCCAACCGCAAGCCCTGCGATAATGAACATCGATTTCAAAAAGTTCTCCATCAACAATGCCAATAGTTCTGGGTTGTATCCTGCTCGGTTAATCTCAACCATGGCAATCATCGCCTTAAAGGCAAACACGCCAGGGACCATCGGAATCAAGGCTGCAACCGTAAATACTTTCGGGTGTGCTAACAATTTATGCGACCAATGCACCCCTATCATGCCGACCAATGTAGCAGCAAAGAACGTCGCCCATTCAATGGGAATGCCGAAATGCATCATTAAGTAACGGCTACCGTGGCCAATGGATCCTCCGAGAGCACAATAGATCAACGCTCGTTGCGGGACGTTAAACACCAATGCAAAACCAACCGCAGGAATCGCAGCAAAAAACATGTCGTTGAGTAACCCAACAAAAAGTTCAAAAATAGTCATTAGTTCACCCACCCCCATACGTCAGATAGGCTCATCGCTGCGACAATACCTAAGCTTGTAGCCAACGTTAATAAACTGGCCATGGTGAAGCGTGCGAGACCCATATTAATGTGGCCTTTAAGCATATCTGCTACGGAGTTAATCAAAGGAAAACCGGGCACTAGCATCAATACTGACGAAGCCATCACGATAGTGGGTTGACCACCAATATTGTAGAGCACTGCCTGAGCTGAAATGGTGGTGGTGACAAAAGCGGTAATAGCGAAATTTAATAACGGATTGAAATGGCGATGACCAATCTCTTGTCTCACGATCATACCGCAAGCCGAAGCTATAAACGTCATCATAAAGACATGCCAATCTCCGCCAGCAAGACGGCTAAAAGAAGCACACGATAGCCCTATCATTACGACAACTAACCAACGGTTGTAGCGTTCGGGACTGATCCCTTGGATCTTCTTATAAGCTAAATCATAATCAAGAATCCCTTTCTCCATCATGATACACACGCGTTGAATCTCGGTGATAACCTGCATATTAATGCCACGATCAGCACAACTTCGAGTCGTCGTTATGCAATGATCATCCATTACCGTTGTCACAACCAACGCATTGGCTGACAGTGCAACTTCAACTTCATTCACCCCACAAGCAATACCGATACGGCGCATAATGTCACCGACCAATGTGCTCTCGGCGCCATGAGCTAATAACATTTGTCCTGATTGAGCGACTAACCTTGAGATCGCTCTTTGCTTTGATGCCATGATTTCCTTCCCATAGGCGTTAATTATCTAAAGATAAATTTTGCATAAAAAACAGCAAGACGTCATGATTTAGATACAAAAAAACCGCAATTTTCATTGCGGTTTAATAAAACTATCAGCGTATCTTAGAAAAAGCGACCAAAGTGCTTATAAGAAACTACGAGGATTATTAATCACGAACATAGATAACATGACCGTCATCTTCTTCGTCATCCCAATCATCCCAGTCGTCGTCATCTTCAGTCACGACATTCTTACCGGCCATCGCATCTTTATGGTAGTCATCCCACATAAAGTTAACTTTTTCTTCTTCTTCAATTGCTTCAACTTCACGAGGTAGGTTCTCCATGAACTCACCCAGTTTAAAGCAAAGATCTTTGGTACCGATCTTGTTTACAGCAGAGATCTTGAAGTACTCGCCTTCCCAACCTAAAGCTTCGACGATTTCTTGAATCTTTTCGTCAGCTTCTTCTTCAGGCATTAGGTCAACTTTATTGAACACTAACCAACGAGGTTTCTGTGCAACTTTCTCACTGTATTGCTCAAGCTCATCGATGATCGTCAGTGCATTCTGAATAGGATCAGAACCATCGATCGGCAAAATATCGATCATATGCAGAAGAACGCGACAACGCTCAAGGTGCTTCAAGAAACGAATACCAAGACCAGCGCCATCAGCTGCGCCTTCGATCAAGCCAGGGATATCGGCAACGACGAAACTCTTCTCAGGGACAACACTTACCACACCTAAGCTAGGGATTAGCGTGGTAAACGGGTAATCAGCCACTTTTGGTTTCGCAGCAGATACTGAGCGAATAAAAGTAGATTTACCAGCGTTTGGCAAGCCAAGCATACCAACATCCGCTAATAGAAGAAGCTCTAAACGCAGTTCGCGAACTTCACCTTTAGTACCCATTGTCTTTTGACGAGGAGCACGGTTAACCGACGACTTAAAACGCGTGTTACCAAGACCGTGCCAACCACCTTTACCAACCATTACTTTTTTGCCATGTTCAGCAACTTCAGCAACGATTTCATTAGTGTGGATATCAACAGCACGAGTACCTACAGGTACTTTCATGGTCATATCTTTACCACGTTTACCCGTACAGTTACCACCGCGGCCATTTTCGCCACGCTCTGCATTGTAAAAACGTTGGAAACGGTAATCGATCAGTGTGTTTAAGTTCTCATCCGCTTGGATGTAAACATCACCGCCATCACCGCCATCACCGCCGTCAGGACCACCTTTAGCGACGAATTTTTCGCGCCAAAAGCTTACTGTACCATTACCGCCATCACCGGCTTCTATTTTTACTGATGCTTCATCAACGAATTTCATTTTTTAACTCCGCACTTACGTTGCGTTACCACTCATCAAGGAGTGATATAAATTCTAGCAGATCCGTGTTTAGATCGATCACCTAAGATCTAGATCGATCTGCAACCAAGGAACAAATAAGGAGAGGTTCTTTGCTTTCTGTTTCTTAAAAAACAAACGGCTTCTCAAAACTAAACTGCTTATCAAACACCAAATTGCTTCTCAAACTAAAGCCAGAGCGTCTACTTTTTTATTCTCGCTATAAATAAAAAACCCTGCCGAATCGGCAGGGCTTTTGAATTCAGCTTGAAAGCTAGTATAAATAATCTAATAAAAGATTAAATTACTCAGCTTCGATGCTTACAAACTTACGGTTTTTAGGACCTTTTACTGCAAATTTCACTTTACCTTCAGTAAGAGCGAAAAGAGTATGGTCTTTACCGATGCCAACGTTTGTGCCAGCGTGGAACTTAGTACCACGTTGACGAACGATGATGTTACCTGCAAGAACAGATTCACCACCAAAACGCTTAACACCAAGACGTTTGCTTTCTGAATCGCGGCCGTTATTAGTAGAACCGCCAGCTTTTTTATGTGCCATTGTTAAACTCTCCTAATACTTAAGCGTTAATGCCAGTGATTTTCACTTCTGTGAACCACTGACGGTGACCAGCTTGCTTACGCGAGTGCTTACGACGACGGAACTTAACGATTTTTACTTTATCGCCACGACCGTGTTGTACTACTTCTGCAGTAACCTTGCCACCTTCAACAAGAGGTGCACCAACAGCGATTTCTTCGCCGTTAGCAACAAGAAGAACTTTATCAAATTCTACAGTTGCACCAGTTTCAACGTCTAATTTCTCTAAACGAAGTGTTTGACCTTCGCTTACTCGGTGTTGTTTGCCACCAGATTGGAAAACAGCGTACATATTTTACTCCGCTTTTTCCGCACAGCCTATGGTTGTTAATTCTACAACTCGGGTGTGCGCTAAACTAATCAATAGGGCGCAGATTCTACGGGAATCATGCCGCTATGACAAGCCATATTTTTAAAATATTGGCGAAAACATGTTCGCCAAAGAAAAGTGCGGCAATGATGCCTTTAAGTGATGTATTAATCAACGTTTTTTAGTGTATTATTCAACAATTAAATACAACGTATAAGCCTTACAGGGTCTAACTTCAGCCGGATGAACAATGGATTTTAAAGCTATCCAAACGCTTACTGCCAATGATATGGCAAAAGTGAATGAAACAATTCAAGCCCAACTTAATTCTGACGTAAGTTTAATCAACCAGCTTGGTTTTTATATCGTTAGCGGTGGTGGCAAACGCCTACGCCCTTTGCTTGCTCTTTTATCAGCTCGTGCACTTGGTTACCAAGGTGAAGCTCACATCACCTCAGCCGCTTTTATTGAGTTTATCCACACAGCAACACTGCTTCATGACGATGTTGTCGACGAATCAGACATGCGACGTGGCAAAGCTACAGCGAATGCGGCTTTTGGTAATGCAGCTAGCGTTTTGGTTGGTGATTTTATTTACACCCGCTCATTCCAGATGATGACGACGCTTGGATCTTTAAGGATCCTTGAGCTAATGAGCGAATCAGTAAATGTGATTGCCGAGGGTGAAGTTCAACAATTGATGAACTGTAATAACCCAGACACCACAGAAGAAAGCTACATGCAGGTGATCTATTCAAAGACCGCTCGTTTGTTTGAAGCCGCAACCCAAATCGGCGCAATTCTTACAGAGTCTTCACCTGAGATCGAAACTGCGATACAAAACTACGGTAAGTACCTAGGAACAGCATTCCAGCTTATTGATGATGTGATGGACTACACCGCTGATGGTAAAGAGATGGGTAAAAATGTTGGTGATGACTTAGCAGAAGGCAAACCGACGTTACCATTACTTTACGCTATGCATAATGGCTCGCCAGACCAAGCGAGCATGATTCGTGAAGCGATTGAAAAAGCCAATGGTATGGAACGTCTCGACGACATCATGTCTGTCATGAAAGAGACAGGCTCGTTAGAGTACACGACCAATAAAGCCTATGAAGAAGCTGATAAAGCTATTGCTGAGCTTTCTATTCTTCCTGAGTCAGAATACAAGCAGGCTTTAACTACGCTAGCTCACCTTGCAGTAAAACGTAGCAAGTAAATAGAGGCTAAGCAGTAAGTAGACAGCTATGCAAAAAAGAGCCTGTTGGCTCTTTTTTTGATCCTGCTAGATAATACTCTGGGTCTCAATAACGACTCGATTCTAACGATAGAGGTAATTGCGCTTCGATCTCTTCCAGTTCTTCCAATGGAACCGCATATTGTTTATGACTATTGTAAGACTCAAACAACGCGAACTGCTCTTGCTCATCGATAACCAATATCTTGCCCAAGCGACCTAGGTAGTTAACATTCATTCCTTTTTGTACTCTAGTCATAGTTCAATACCCTAATTCTTCGTGGTTAGAAAAAGATTACGAGTGGGTTGAATACAAGGATCAAAAAAGCCGATCGCAATGATCGGCTTTCGTTAACTGTCGTTTTAGCAGAGTTCAGTTATCTATCGCTTATTTAGCGAATTCAACACCAATCTCAATATCGCCATTTAGCGTTTCTAGCATGCTGTCTAGTGCATTGCGTTCGAAGTCGCTCAGTTCACCGTAGCTAAGAATCGCTTCAGCGCCTTCTTTGCCAAGTTTAACTGGTTGTGCGAAGAATGGTGCGTGCTCGCCTTCACCTTCAACGTAGGCACACTCAATCACGTTCTCTTCGCCTTGAAGTGCTTTCACTAGAGCAAGACCGAAGCGACAAGCCGCTTGACCCATAGATAGAGTCGCACTACCGCCACCCGCTTTAGCTTCTACTACTTCAGTACCCGCGTTTTGGATGCGAGTTGTTAGCGCTGCGATTTCTTCGTCAGTAAACTCAACACCTTCAACTTGAGAAAGCAGAGGAAGGATCGTTACACCTGAGTGACCACCGATAACAGGAACACGAATGTCGCCTGGATCTTTATCTTTCAGTTCAGCAACGAACGTTTCAGAACGAATGACATCAAGAGTAGTAATACCGAATAAACGACGCTTGTCGTAAACGCCCGCTTTCTTAAGTACTTCAGCAGCGATTGGCACTGTTGTATTTACTGGGTTAGTAATGATACCAACACAAGCAGTAGGACAAGTAACGGCAATTTTTTCAGCTAGAGACTTAACAATGCCAGCGTTCACATTGAAAAGATCCGCACGATCCATACCAGGTTTACGAGCAACACCCGCAGAAATAAGCACAACATCCGCACCTTCAAGTGCTGGAGTTGGATCTTCACCCGCGTAACCTTTGATCGAAACAGGCGTTGGGATATGGCTAAGATCGGCAGCAACCCCCGGGGTTACCGGAGCGATGTCGTAAAGTGCAAGATCTGAACCAGCAGGCAGGCGGTTCTTTAGTAGTAGGGCTAGGGCTTGACCGATGCCACCAGCGGCACCAATAACAGCTACTTTCATTGTTATTCTCCTTGAGAGCTTTCTCTTATAGATTCTTTGTAGGGTAATTCTTGAGCTAAATTTAAGTTAAAAAACTATATTAATCACAAAGTGATTACAATCAATTAACGCTAGCTTTGCGACTTCGCGCAAGTCAATAAAACCGTGCTACACAGCAAGTTCGCATTATGGCGATAATCATTTGAAATGACAAAACAACTCGTCTTAAATAACACATTATCCTATTAAATTTTTACAGTGATATGACTAACAAATTACCGTGATATTTTGGCGAGAACTGAATATGTATGCGAGAATATGCAAACATCTTTGTTAATGAATAAGAATGACATATGCGCAATACAGAAAAACAAGACAACTTAGTTCGAGCTTTTAAATCACTACTAAAAGAAGAACGTTTTGGTTCGCAAGGCGAGATTGTCGATGCCCTGAAGCATGAAGGCTTTGAAAGTATCAACCAATCTAAAGTTTCGCGTATGTTAACTAAGTTTGGCGCCGTGCGAACACGCAATGCAAAAATGGAGATGGTTTATTGTCTTCCTGCTGAACTTGGTGTTCCGACGGTTTCGAGCTCTTTAAGAGAGTTAGTGTTAGATATTGATCACAACAATGCATTGGTTGTGATACACACTGGCCCTGGTGCCGCGCAGCTTATTGCTCGCTTATTAGATTCATTAGGTAAGTCAGAAGGCATACTGGGGGTAGTTGCTGGAGATGATACTATCTTCATTACTCCAACCTTATCAGTTACCACTAAGCAACTGTTCGATTCTGTATGCGAACTGTTTGAATACGCAGGATAATTGCTCACAGTTTCATAACTATCAGCCATTACTATTGGATCACAAACACCTATTTAGTTCGTGATCCAAATCACATCCTAAGATATCTATCCCGCCTCTCCCAAAAATCACTAACTCATTGATTTTAAAAAACTCAATAGCAAATAAAACACGAGATCCAACCGTCATTTGTTAGATTTTTTCGCTATATCTTTTAACATTTGAGTAATTTTCTGCCAATTTTTGATATTATTCAGCCACTTTTTCATCACATGGATTGAAAAAGGTGCCGTTTCCAAATAGGAAACTCCAGAAACGACTACACTTGTTTCAGGGTTAATAATGAATAAAGGAAGGGAAATTCATGGCATTTACCAAACTGATTAAAGTTGGGGCTATTGCAGCTGCTGTAATGGGCGCTGGCGCAGTTAACGCTCAAGAGTTCATCACAATTGGTACTGGTTCAGTAACGGGTGTTTATTACCCGACTGGTGGTGCAATTTGTAAGCTAGTGAACAAAGGCCGTAAAGACCACAACATTCGTTGTTCTGTCGAGTCTACTGGCGGTTCAATCTACAACGTTAATACCATCCGTGCTGGTGAACTAGATTTCGGTGTTGTTCAATCGGACTGGCAATACCACGGCTACAACGGTACAAGTAAGTTCAAAGACCAAGGCGAATACAAGAAACTTCGTGCTATGTTCTCTCTACATACAGAACCGTTCAACATCATCGCTCGCACCGATGCTGGTATTAACAATGTTTCAGACCTAGCTGGTAAGCGTGTCAACATTGGTAACCCTGGTTCTGGCGATCGTGCAACGATGGGTGTTGTAATGGACTCTATGGGCTGGACTAACGATAGCTTCAAGCTTGCTTCTGAACTGAAAGGTTCTGAGCGTTCACAAGCACTTTGTGATAACAAGATTGATGCATTCATCTACATGGTTGGTCACCCGAACGGATCAATTAAAGAAGCGACAACGTCTTGTGATGCAAAACTGGTTTCTGCAACAGGTCCACAGATCGACAAGATCGTAGCTGAAAACCCATACTACGCATACAGCACAGTACCTGCTGGTATGTACCGCGGTACAGATGCTGACGTAAATAGCTTCGGTGTTGCTGCAACTATGGTAACAACTTCAGACGTTTCGGATGAAGTAGCATACAACGTTGCTAAAGCAGTATTTGAAAACTTCGCAACATTCAAACGTCTGCACCCAGCATTTGCTAACCTGAAAAAAGAAGACATGGTTAAAGCGGGTATCTCTATCCCTCTTCACCCAGGTGCCGCAAAATACTACAAAGAAGTAGGTCTTCTAAAGTAACTCTACTTTAAGCCTACTAAACCAATAAGGAGGCTAGTCCTCCTTATTGGCTTTTCACGTTTTATAAAAATAATTTAAGTGAAAAGAACAACCCTTTAAGTTTCTCCAATTTGGAGGACTTACCTTCGTATCAAGCCTAAGACAAAGACGAACAAAGAACGCATTTCTCTATCCATTCACTACACTAGATAGGAAAGAAATCACGTTTAGTTGTTCGTAACAAAAGGCAGACCATCAATAATAAGGATAAAGTACATGACGCAGACAACATCACCGTCTCCAGATGTGCAAGAAATGGTGGCACAATCAGATACTGGTGCGCGTAGCCCTCGTGGTATCCAAGGCCGTATTTTATGGTTTGTGCCTCTATGTTGGTCACTGTTCCAACTTTGGTATGCATCTCCGCTGCCATTCATTTTTAACTTCGCAATTTTAAACGACACTGAAGCTCGAGCAATTCACCTTACGTTTGCTATTTTCCTAGCCTTTACCGCTTATCCAGCCATGAAGAATTCGCCTAGGGATCGCATCCCAGCTGTCGACTGGATACTAGCGCTTGTAGGTAGCTTTTCAGCTTCTTATATCTATATTTTCTATACTCAACTCGCTGAACGCTCGGGTGCACCAACAACATTCGATATTGTTGCGGCCGTATTCGGTATGGTTCTACTGCTTGAGGCAACACGACGCGCTTTAGGTCCACCTCTTATGGTTGTGGCAGCCGTCTTCCTACTTTACACCTTTGGCGGTCCACACATGCCAGACGTTATCGCCCACAAAGGTGCGAGCCTGAACAAGGCAATGTCGCATCTGTGGTTAACAACAGAAGGTGTGTTCGGTGTTGCTCTTGGCGTATCAACGTCATTTGTATTCTTGTTTGTACTGTTTGGTGCAATGCTTGAGCGCGCGGGTGCAGGTGCTTACTTCATCAAAGTGGCATTCTCTCTGCTTGGCCACATGAAGGGCGGCCCAGCGAAAGCAGCCGTTGTAGCATCTGGTTTATCTGGTCTGGTATCAGGTTCTTCGATTGCTAACGTAGTTACCACAGGTACCTTTACTATCCCGCTAATGAAGCGTGTTGGTTTCCCGGGAACAAAAGCGGGTGCAGTAGAAGTCGCAGCTTCAACCAATGGTCAATTAACACCACCGATCATGGGTGCAGCAGCATTCTTGATGGTTGAGTATGTGGGCATCTCTTACGTAGAAGTAATCAAAGCAGCACTACTGCCCGCTCTGATCTCTTACATCGCCCTGATTTACATTGTTCACTTAGAGGCATGTAAAGCAGGTATGACGGGCTTACCTCGTCGTCACACACCAACTATCGTACAAAGCCTACTGTCTTTTACGGGTACCATTTTAGGTCTGTGTGTTATCAGCGCTGCGGTTTACTACGGTGTCGGCTGGACAAAAGATGTCTTTGGTGCTGCGGCCACACCAATTGTGACTGTTGCTCTATTAGTCTCTTATGTCGCTCTGGTTCGTGTTTCTGCTAAATACGCAGCTGAAGGTGGCATGGAAATCGACGAGAACCTAACAGAAGTACCCGATCCAGGCCCAACGATTAAGTCTGGCCTTCACTTCCTACTGCCTATCGTAGTTCTAGTTTGGTGTTTAACGGTTGAACGTTTCTCTCCAGGTCTGTCGGCATTCTGGGCGACTGTGTTCATGATCTTCATTCTGATCACTCAGCGTCCTTTGATGACTCTGATGAACAAATCAGACGATCTTGCAGAGCAAACTAAAGCAGGTTTCGTTGACCTAGCAGAGAGCTTAGTTTCAGGCGCACGTAACATGATCGGTATCGGTGTAGCGACAGCTGCAGCAGGTACGGTTGTAGGCGTGGTAACACTGACAGGTATCGGCCTTGTAATGACCGATTTTGTTGAGTTCATCTCAGGCGGTAGCATCATTCTAATGTTGTTATTCACTGCGGTAATCAGCTTGATCTTAGGTATGGGCTTGCCAACAACGGCGAACTACATCGTTGTATCAACATTGATGGCACCAGTAATTGTTACCTTAGGTGCAGCGCACGGCTTGATCATTCCACTGATTGCGGTTCACTTATTCGTGTTCTACTTCGGTATTCTTGCGGACGATACACCTCCGGTAGGTTTGGCTGCATTTGCGGCCGCTGCGATTGCTAAATCAGACCCGATTCGTACCGGTATTCAAGGTTTTACCTACGATATCCGGACCGCGATATTGCCGTTCATGTTCATCTTCAACACCCAACTACTGTTGATGGGCATTGATTCTTGGTGGCACTTAGCACTGACGATTTTCTCTTCGGTTACTGCGGTACTTATCTTTGCAGCAGCGACACAAGGTTGGTGGTTCACTAAGAACAAGTGGTGGGAAACTATACTGCTTATCGTTCTGACCTTCTCTTTCTTCCGCCCTGGCTTCTGGTGGGACATGATTTATCCAGAGAAAGTTCTTTCACCTGGAGTTGAGATTGCTCAAATCACAGAAAATCTATCTGTGGGACAATCGCTTGAATTGAGAGTCGGTGGCGAAAACTTAGAAGGTAACTATTCTGAGAAAACAGTTCGCCTTCCGTTTGAAGATTCTGCGACAACAAGTGAAGACCGCATTGCTTCAATGGGCCTAATGCTGACCCAAGCTGACGACAAGATGATTGTTGATATGGTTGAGTTTGGTAGCCCTGCTGAAGCCGCTGGCATTGACTTTGATTGGGAAATTAAATCCGTTATCCAAGATGCAGAACGACCAATGAAAGAGTGGGTATTCTTACCTGCCCTATTAATTTTGATTGGTTTAGCGATGAACCAAAGAAGGCGTGCTCGTAAGGATGAGATTAGCGCGTAATGGATAGAGCCAAATAGCGCTCTACTCTATTTGGCTTTTTTACTACATGGAAAAGATAATTACAGCGCTTGGTATGTACTCGGCGCTGATCAAAAAGAGACGAATACATGTATAGACAAATCCTTGTTCCCGTTGATCTGAACGACAAAGGCTTTTCTGATAAAGCGGTCGAGCTAGCGGTATGGCACGCGAAACACAGTAATGCTGAGATCCACATTCTGAACGTATTACCGGGCATCCACATGTCGATGGTAGCGTCTTACTTCCCGAAAGATGCAGCAAACCAAATGAAGCTTGATGTTAAAAATCAGCTGAAAGAATTTGCTGATAAGCATATCGACGATGATGTGATCTATAAAGTTCACGTTGCCGAAGGCAAGACCTACACAACGATTCTTGATTGCGCAGAGAAACTAGGGGCAGATCTTATCGTGATGCCTAGTCATAAGCGTTCAAAAATCGACAAGGTTGTACTTGGTTCTGTTGCAAGCAAAGTGGTTCAGAACTCACCAATCAATGTATTGGTAGTTAAGCCGCAAGGCTAAATCACTTAATCGACACAACGATCTAAATCTAAAAAGGTTGGCCTAATAGCCAACCTTTTTAGATTTTGTGATTGCACCATTCAATTCTTCAATCAACTCACTAAGTTCTGCGGATTACCTGCAACAAACCCATCAATATTATCGATTAAGATATCAGACAGTTTTTGAATTGAACTGTCGCTGCCCCACGCCACATGTGGTGTTAGCAGTAAATTAGGTAAGTGACTGTTAGCCAATAGTGGATTCGAATTATCTGCAGGTTCTTGTGTAAACACATCCATGCCCGCACCTGCAATCTCATTACTTTTCAAAGCTTCAACTAAGGCCTGCTCATCGACAAGTCCACCACGGCCAGCATTAATTAATACCGCACTTGATTTCATCATGGTTAGCTCTCGCTCTGAAATCAGATTTCGAGTCGCTTCAGTCAATGGACAATGTAAGCTGATCGCATCCGCTTGCTGTAACACCGTATCAAAAGGTAGATACCCTTCTCGACAAGAATCAGCCCCTTTACGCTCAGTAAAGATGACATTCATACCAATCGCTTTTGCTAATATCGCGGTCGCTTGCCCTAAGCTACCACTCCCGATTAAGCCCAATGTACTGCCTGCAACATCTTGAATCGGATGAGTAAAGAAACAGAATTGTTTGTCCTTTTGCCACTCGCCAGCCTCGATATCTTGATGATAACCAACGAGGTTTCGCTTAAGCGTAAACAGCATCGCGATAACATGTTCAGGTACCGATTGAGTCGCATAGCCCTGTACGTTAGCCACTGCGATATTGTTACCCTTGCAGTACTCTACATCGACATTGTTCATACCCGTTGCTGAAACAGCTATTAGCTTAAGTTGTTGTGCTTGAGCTAAATTCGATTCGTTGAGCACAACCTTATTGGTAATAACCACATCAGCGTCTTCAACTCGTTCAGACACTTGCTCCGGCGAAGTTAAATCATACTCAACCCATTGATGTTCAAAGCTAAGATGTTTTAAATGTATTTGAGATGGGATGGTCGCTCGGTCGAGAAAGACCACTTTCAACTGCGGCATTGTACGTCCTTGAATTTATGTCAATTGAGTCATTCTAAGCTTTTAGCTTACTGTAGTCTGGAAGCTCTGGCGCAATTTCAAAGTGCTGTTCGATTTGTGGTGAAGCTTGAGGATAAAAATCACATGGCACGAAGGCTTTGAAAAGCTGATTATTAGCCGGGTGATAAAAACTGAGTTCACACGCGTGCAGAGCCAACCTATCGCTATAGTTAAAAGCATCTGGCGTTGCATAAAACTCATCACCCACAATCGGATTCCCCATCTCCATGCAGTGCACTCGCAACTGATGGGAACGTCCCGTGATAGGCAGTAGCTTCAACAATGTCGTTTGAGCCTCTTCTTGCTCTACCATATAGCGAGTCTGAGATGATTTACCATCGTCGAAACACACTTTCTGTCTAGGGCGATTCGTCCAATCGCAAATAAGAGGAAGGTCAATCAAACCTGCCTTGTCTTCCATTGAACCCCACACTCGTGCGTAATAAAGTTTGTGTGTCAGTCGATATTGAAATTGCTTCTTCAAATGCCGCTCAGCCTGTTTATGCTTAGCCAATAGCATCAAGCCTGATGTAGACATATCCAACCGATGCACAACTTGAATCTCCGGAAATTCGACAACCAACCGACTCCACATACTGTCGTAGTGCTCCGGCAGTCTCCCCGGCACCGAAAGCAGGCCTGCTGGCTTGTTCACCACAAGAATATCATCATCTTGATAGACAATATCAGTCCACGGTTCTCGTGGTGGTGTGTACTGTTCTAACGCCATTAGAGCCTCTAACTACTAAGGAAGTTTTGATTTTTTACTTCATTTCGCGATTGATCACTCGATAGGAATATAGTCGAGCGCTAAGCTTTAACCAAGCTACAGTTTAACCAAACTACAGATACAAATAAGGCCTTCATGATGAAGGCCTTATTTCGTTAAAGCATTTAGCTAATTCAAAACTAGTTGTGAGAAACCACAATCAAACGTAGCGAATCAAGCTGAACCTGAGCCTTGCTGATGTAACCTGTCAGTTCATTGATTTGAGCTTCGATAACCTCCAGTTCTTCATCACGAATGTTAGGATTAACCGCTTTAAGCGCTTGTAGGCGTTCTAGCTCACCGTTCAAGTTAGTTTGCATATCTTTCTGAGCTTGTTGACGAACTTCTTCAACCTTCGGCAGTACATGCGTCTCACCTGCTTCGATTAGCTTGTGAATCTCACCTTGTACCGAGTTCACTAGCTTGCTCGCTAAATGACGGTTTACCGGGCTTAGTTGACGGTTAAAGCTATCGAATTCAACCTGAGCAGATAAATCGTTACCACGACCATCCATCATCAAGCGAATCGGCGTCTTAGGTAGGAACTGGCTGATACCGCTGCGCTTTGGCGCTTGTGCATCAACAAGGTAAACCAACTCAAGTAGAATCGTACCCACTGGCAGCGCTTTGTTCTTCAGTAGAGATACCGCAGACGCACCCACACCTTCACTCAATAGCAGATCAATACCGCCCTGAATCATTGGGTGTTCCCAGCTAATGAAGTTCATGTCTTCACGAGAAAGCGCTGTTTCACGGTCAAACGTAATCGTTGCACCTTCATAAGGTAAGCCTGGGTAGCTTGGCACCATCATGTGTTCAGAAGGTGTCACGACTAACGCATTTTCACCCTTGTCATCTTGGTTCAGACCAATGGTATCAAACAGGCTCAGAGCGAAAGAAACTAGGTTAGTATCACCATCGGTAGAAGCAATTTTCTCTGCAATCTCATGGGCTTTATCACCACCATTTGAATGCATCTCTAGTAGGCGATCTCGGCCTTTTTCTAGATCCGATTTCAGGCTTTGATTGAGCTTCGCTGATTCTTCAATGACTTCATCAAGCTGCTCGGTGTTACCAGAAGCCAGCATTTCGATCAGTACATCAGAATACTTATCGTAAACTGTGCGACCAGTAGGACAAGTCTCTGCGAATGCATTCAGACCTTCATCGAACCAACGCGCTAGAATCGCTTGCGATGTGCCTTTTAGGTAAGGAACATGAATGTCGATATCACGCAGCTGTCCGATACGGTCCAAACGACCAATACGTTGCTCAAGCAAGTCTGGGTTGAACGGTAGATCAAACATCACTAATTGGTTAGCAAACTGGAAGTTACGACCTTCAGAGCCGATTTCGCTACAGATAAGCACCTGAGCACCGCCCTCTTCTTGAGCAAAGTAAGCCGCAGCTTTATCACGCTCTAGAATCGACATGCCTTCGTGGAATACCGTTGCACGCACGCCTTCACGCTCACGCAGTGCTTGCTCTAATTGCAAAGCAGTACTCGCACGCGACGCGATCACTAGGATCTTCTCGCTGCGCTTGTCTTGAATCTTTTCAATCAACCAGTTCACACGTGAATCGAACTGCCACCAGCTTGAGTCTTCACCTTCAAATTCTTGGAAGATCTCTTCTGGGTACAGCATCTTCATTGCACGAGCTTCTGGTGCCATCTTGCCACCGATCATGCCCGATACACGCATCGAGGTTGTGTACTGCGTTGGAATATCCATCGGCAGTAGGTTTACATTACGCTTAGGGAAGCCTTTGATTGCAGCACGTGTGTTTCTGAAAAGAACACGGCCAGTACCATGGCGATCCATAAGGTTATCAATCAGTTCTTGGCGAGCTAAGGCTTGCTCTTCTTCGCTGCTATCGCCTTCAATCACGCGGAATAGAGGCTCAACATCTTGCTCAGACAGAAGCTCTGTGATCTGGTTCTTCGCGCTATTTTCAAGCTTCACGCCAGAGAACAATGCCGTTACGGCATCAGCAACAGGAGCGTATTGGTCTTCTTCTTCAACGAAAGCTTCGTAATCGTAAAAACGATCAGGATCAAGCAGACGCAGACGCGCAAAGTGACTCTCACGACCAAGCTGTTCAGGGGTCGCTGTCAGTAGCAATACACCAGACGTGTTTTCAGCTAATCCTTCAACCACTTGGTATTCGCGGCTCGGTTTGTCTTGGCTCCACTCAAGGTGGTGTGCTTCATCGACAACCAACAAATCCCACTCACCTTCAAGTGCTTGCTCGTAGCGCTTACGGCTCTTGCGTAGGAAATCCAAAGAACACAGAACGTATTGCTGTGTATCGAATGGATTATCTGATTCTGCGAAAGATTCTATGCAACGCTCTTCATCAAAGATAGAGAAGTGCAGGTTGAAACGGCGCATCATCTCTACTAACCACTGGTGTTGTAGAGTTTCAGGAACCACAATCAGAATACGTTCAGCACGGCCAGACAACACCTGTTGGTGGATGATCATGCCCGCTTCTATGGTTTTACCTAGGCCAACTTCATCAGCCAGCAAAACGCGCGGAGCGTGACGACGACCCACTTCATGAGCGATGTATAACTGGTGAGGGATCAAGCCAGCACGCATACCACACAAGCCACGCATAGGGCTCTTGTGTTGTTGGTACTGGTTGCTCAGCGCGCGGTAACGCAACACAAAGTTATCCATACGGTCGATTTGACCTGCGTACAGCTTGTCTTGTGGCTTGTTAAAGCGGATCTGGTTGCTTAAGAAGATTTCACGCAGAGTGACTTCTGTTTCTTGGGTATCTTCGCGAGCACCTAAGTAAGTCAGCAGACCTTTGTCTTCGATAACTTCCTCGACAGACAGAGACCAACCTTCTTGGCATTCGATGACATCGCCTACATTAAACGTTACTCGGGTTACGGGAGCATCAGTACGTGCATAAACACGGTTTTCTTCTGACGCTGCAAACATTAGTGTCACTGTGCGAGCATCCATTGCTACAACGGTACCTAAACCTAAATCGCTCTCCGTATCGCTTATCCAGCGTTGCCCCAAAGCAAATGTCATGAATCGACTACCTCAATCTTATAGTTGGAATTTGGTCTTCTTAACTGCAGTTTCAAACAAGAACGTTATCCGCTCCTGAACTAAAAATATAGCCAAAAATGTCTAGTTTGCAGCCACTTTTTAAGTGCGCTCTTAATAATAAATATCTTGAGAAAATGGTGCAGAAAAAGGTCGCTAATCTTACTCGATGCTGTGATTTAGGTCACGCCTAAAGGAGACGATTTCATACTTTTTTTCTGTTTTCATAAGTGCAATCAAACTGTCAAAAAATCATGGTTATTCTATGGAGAGCAGAATGCAGCTCTCAAATGAAGTTTAGGTGAGTTGTTGACTATCACTAGAATCAGATACTAACCTTTATATGAGCTTAATCTACGTTCAATGAATGCAAGGCAAGCCGCACGTCGGCAAGGAGATGCTATGGGCGAGACCAACCGGAAGCTATTTGTTTTAGACACCAATATCCTACTTCACGAACCCTTCGCTATATTTTCTTTCCAAGAGCACGATGTCGTTATCCCAATGACAGTGCTAGAAGAACTCGACAGAATCAAAGACAGTAAAAGAGATGTTGCTCGAGATGCGAGAATTGCGATTCGAACGCTCGAAGACTTATTCAGGGAAGCCACACCAGACCAAATATCGGAAGGCATCCCTTTTTCTAAAGACATAAACGCATCTGGCAGTATTTCAATACTCGCTGACTACGAACTTCAAGAAAGCATCAAAGCCTTCGCCGATGACAAAGCTGGCGATAACCGAATCCTCAACGCAGTCCTCTATCTTCAAAATAAACGCGCGCCACGCGAAGTGGTTCTTATCACCAAAGACATCAACATGCGTTTACGAGCCAAAGGCGCCGGTGTCCGTTTTGTTGAAGACTATCAAACCGACCAATTGATTGATGATATCCAATACCTCACAAAAGGCTTCCAACAACTGGAAGGCTCATTTTGGGACGGTATCGATAATGTCGAGAGCAGAAGTTTAGGCGGAAAGACGCTGCACACCTTAGCAAGAGCGCCGTTCGAGCCAACCTTTCTCAACCAGTATGTGATTGACGAAGAAAGTGACTTTGCCGCTCGAGTCGAAGAGATTGAAACTGAAAGTATTACACTAAGAGACCTCAGTCGCGAAAGACTAATGAATCGCAGAGCATGGGACATCACACCCAAAAACGTTTATCAAGGCATGGCGATCGATGCCCTGCTCGACCCTGATATTGATCTGGTGATTCTCACTGGCGCTGCTGGTAGTGGTAAGACACTGTTAGCCATGGCTGCTGCACTTGAACAAACCATTGAGCGTAAGCAGTTCGATAAGATCATCGTAACCCGAAACACACCTGATATAGGTGAGTCGATAGGGTTTCTTCCGGGTACAGAGGAAGAGAAGATGTTACCTTGGTTAGCTGCAGTGACCGATACACTGGAAGCGCTGCACAAGAATGATCACTGCACAGAGGGCTCGATGAAGTACATCTGTGATAAAGCCAACATCCAGTTCAAATCGATTAACTTTATGCGTGGTCGTTCAATTCAGAATGCGTTTGTGCTTTTGGATGAGTGTCAGAACCTGACCGCTTCACAAATCAAAACCATCATCACCCGTTGTGGTGAAGGGACCAAGATCGTCTGCTCAGGAAACCTAGCGCAGATAGATTCTTCCTACCTAACTCCTGTGACCTCGGGGCTCACCTACATGGTCGAGCGTTTTAAAAACTTCGAAGGCAGTGCCAACATCCACCTCAATGGTGTGGTGCGTAGCCGACTGGCTGAGTTCGCGGAAGAAAACATGTAGACTCTGCGCGCTCACAGAACCAGTAACCTATAAACAAAAAGCGCCTCACAATAGAGGCGCTTTTCAATTTATCTTTATAGTGATTTTTCAGAGGCTAATCTGCTTTACTCAGTACCACCGACGGTTAGCGAGTCTAGCTTCAACGTTGGCTGACCAACACCCACTGGCACACTTTGACCAGCCTTACCACACACACCAACACCACGGTCAATGCTTAGGTCATTACCGACCATAGACACCTGCTGCATTGCTTCGATACCAGAACCGATCAGCGTCGCGCCCTTCACTGGGTGAGTGATCTTGCCGTTTTCAATCATGTACGCTTCAGAAGCTGAGAACACAAACTTACCTGATGTGATATCAACCTGACCGCCACCGAAGTTCGGTGCGTAGATGCCTTTCTCAACCGTTGCAATGATCTCTTCCGGTGTGTGTTCGCCCGGCAGCATGTATGTATTCGTCATACGTGGCATTGGAAGATGCGCGTAAGA
Organism: Vibrio sp. 1F169; assembly: GCF_041439605.1. NCBI lineage: Bacteria > Pseudomonadati > Pseudomonadota > Gammaproteobacteria > Vibrionales > Vibrionaceae > Vibrio > Vibrio sp. 1F169. The sequence continues at coordinate 80,136 of NZ_JBGOOI010000009.1, forward strand.
CTCACGACGACCATTACCTGTCGGCGCTACACCCATTAGACGAGCGTTTAGCTTATCTTGCATGTAACCTTTTAGGATGCCGTTTTCGATTAGCGTATTGTACTGACCATTAACACCCTCATCATCAACGTTCAATGAACCGCGTAGATCCGTTAATGTGCCGTCATCAACAATCGTACATAGGCTTGATGTAACTTGCTCACCGATTTTGCCAGAAAATACTGAAGACTCTTTACGGTTGAAATCACCTTCTAAACCGTGGCCTACCGCTTCATGCAGTAGAACACCCGGCCAACCAGAACCAAGAACCACAGGCATTGCACCAGCAGGCGCAGCAACCGCTTCAAGGTTAACTAATGCTTGGCGAATGGCTTCATCAGCGAATTGGTAAGCAACTTGAGAACCGTTAGCATCACTTAAGAAGAAATCGTAACCAAAACGACCACCGCCACCGGCACTGCCACGTTCACGACGATCGCCTTTCTGTGCAAGTACGCTAATTGATAGACGAACCAACGGGCGAATATCACCAGCGAAAGTACCATCAGTTGCCGCAACGAGCATCTGTTCATGTACACCACTTAGGCTCACCGATACTTCAGTTACCATCGGTTCTTTAGTGCGAATGTAAGCATCAAGCGCTTTAAGTAATTCTGTCTTTTGCTGCTTTTCCCAGCTTGCTAGCGGGTTAACTGCATCATAGTAAGCTTGGTTAGAGTTACGTTTGAAAGCTTGTACCTTACCGTTTTGCCCTTGCTTAGCGATACCGCGAGCCGCGATTGCACTCTGTTTAAGGCCATCCAATTGGATTTGGTCAGAGTAAGCAAAACCGGTTTTTTCACCAGATACCGCTCGTACACCAAGACCACAATCGATATTGAAAGAGCCGTCTTTAATAATGCTGTCTTCTAGCACTAAAGATTCATGCCAGCTTGACTGAAAGTAGATATCAGCATAATCAATTTGGCGGGTAGCAATGCTCGCCAATGTATCTGCGATATTTTGCTCCGTCAGCCCTGTTGGGTTCAGTAGCGCTTCTTCAATTTGATTGATGCTCATAAATGGCTCTTATTTGTAATTAAAATTGATTGGTAAATCGAGAATGCTGCGCGATTGGCATATTTTGCCTGATTGATTCGCAACTGGATGTGTCTATCTCAACCACCATACTTTTAGGATCTTGGTCTAGCTGTGCAACCACTCGCCCCCATGGATCAACCACCATTGAGTGTCCCCATGTTTCTCTTTGGCAAGGGTGATTTCCGCCTTGCCCTACCGCGATAATCCACGATTGCGTTTCGATCGCGCGGCATCTTAATAATGCTTCCCAGTGAGCTTGCCCTGTTACTGCGGTAAAAGCTGCCGGTACCACTATGATTTGTGCACCTTGCTTGCGTAACTCTGAATACAAGTGCGGAAAGCGCACATCATAACAAATACTCAAACCTAAGCGACCAAAAGGCGTTTCCGTTGTTACCACTCGGTCACCGGGCGTGAAAATATCCGATTCTCGATAGCACTTATGTGCATCAGCAACATCCACATCAAACATGTGTAACTTATCGTAATGGGCCACTAGACAACCAAAATCATCAATCACCAAGGTTGTGGTAGTCACGCCTTTAGCTGTGCTTATCGGCATACTGCCAATAACAATCCAAATTCGGTAAAGCTTTGCTAGCTCAGAGACTTTCTTTTGCAGTGGGCCATCATTTAGAGGCTCAGCATACTGGTGATAGTCGGCTTTACTGCCAAAGACTAACGCGTTTTCAGGGCACACAACCCACTTAGCCCCCAACTCTTTGCACTTTGCTACTTCTTGAGCAAGATAATCAAAGTTCAAGTCAGGGCGAGGGCCTGATGTCATTTGAATCAACCCAACACAATCCATGTGTATCGCTCCTCCATTCATTATGATTCAGAAATCAGCATTTGACCGTATATTAACCGACTGGCTTGTTATCAACTACTCAGCTAATTTTCTCAATTTTTCGGGTAGCTGGAACTCGCCAGAACTACGAGAAAGCTCACTCACCGTAGGTGAATCCAATGGGCCTTTTACCGAGTAATTCACTTGAGTAAAGACTTCAACCACCGGCGATATAACCGTAGTCACCGCCAATACATACAGCGCCGTTTGAGGCGTTACCGCAAAGGCCGTTAATACTGGAATACCCGAGGTAATATCAGGGGTAAAGTTCACCTCAGCATCGACCAGGCGCGTGTTGAGGTTAGCGATTCCTTTGATCTTCATCTCACCCGCGACCGCATCCATGTTCAGATCGTTCGTTAGGAAGATACCATTTTGAATCTTGCCGGTTCCTGTGATGCTATTGAATGCCATGCCATTATCAAATACGTCCGAGAAGTCGAGCTGCATCTTACGGATAATCGAATCTAGGCTAAACAGCCCCAGTAATCGAGCTGCGCCACTCACATCCGAGATAATACCTTTACCAAATTGGGTTTTAACGTTGCCATCAAGGGTATCCATTTTGATCCCCCAAGGCGAACCATCCCAATTCAATTGACCTTCTAACTCAAAGGGCGCTTTTTGAATCCCGGAAGTAATACCGAAGCGTTCCATTAACTCGCTGTTGTTTTCACCTTCAACATCAAGAGTTAACGATGAGTGACTCTTATCACCTTGCAGTTCCCACCAGCCACTGATATCCGCTTTATTTCCGCCGCTTCGAACCTGAATCTTATTCCACTCAATGCGATCTTCCTGCCTAGTCATCTCAACATCAACCTTACCAACTTTATACCCTTGCAGCCAAAAGTCGTTCAGGGTCAGCGTCAAATTCGGCATCGCATCATGGAGCTTTCTATCCAACTCAGAGATCAACGGTGCTTCTTGCGCCTTACGCTGTAGCAGTTGGTCTTGGTTTTTCTTGTCACTCCACTCAGGAACAAACAGATGCAGGCGATCCAATGAAACAGTCAAATCATAAGGAGGCAAGTAATTGACATCACCTTCTAACTCTTGACTAGAGACTTCCATTTGCCATGCTTGCTTATTTTTTCGAGCGCTAAAATCAACATCATTCCAAGAAATACCACCTAAGATCAGCTCTTTGCTCTCGAAGGTGATGCGACGTGGCGCTGGAATGGTTGGCGTGTTCATCTGGCTAAGGACAGCATCCGATGGTTGCACTGGCTCCATGACTACTGACAGCCAGTCATCGGCATTGAACTTATCGGTACGAATCAAGGCATGGTGCCCTACCACGGGGCTAATTTTATAGCCACCACGACCAAGGACTAAATTGGTCGCCGTTAATTCAGGAACATCGCCGGAAATATCAATCTCAGCTTGGTATTTAGTGCTCGGCAATTGCAGACGCGCGGTAATCGATTCTTGATTGCCCGAGGCTTGTAGCCTTGCAGAACCACTTTCTAATGACTTTTTGGCTAATGGGTATGGGTAATCACTCGCTAAGTATTTGAGGTCTGACTGTAAGTCGAGTTGGTAAGTAAAACCAATATCATTAAGTTGAATATCGATCTGGCTTTGCCATTGTGCATGACCCGACAAACGGCTTAACCACTGCTCTCCGACATACGGCTTTAGAGGATTGACGTCCCAATCACCTAACACATCAAGATCCACTGCATAGCCAGGTCCATCATTAAGACCTTTAAAGTCAACCGAGATACCTTGATTAAGCAAATCAGCGGCAAGACCACTTGCTGTCACGACATCATTATCAAATTCAATACGACCAGTGGTGTTCTCTAGCACCATTGGTGGAGCTTCAATCTCAACATGATTACCACTCAGATCTGCATATCCCCACGCTCTAGGTTCTTGTTCAGAATCAAACGGAATATTAAGCTGGAACTCAGAAGAGACATCACCACTCACTTTAAGCGCAGTTAACGCAGCACCCACAGAATCTACGAGTGGCGAAGCAGTCATGTAATTTCGAACTGCATTACCAGACGCCGTTGCTTTAGCTTCAATTTCGATATGACCGCCTTCCCCTAAATAAGGAATACGACCAGTGATTCGATCTGCCGCCACATCCATCAATTGAGCGGAGCGAGAGTCTAAATACATCGCATCATTTTCAAATAACAGGTCAAGTTGAAGGTCGGTTATCAATGGCCACGCGGTATCGAAGCTGAACTTAGCGTCTTCTAAGCCAACCCAAACTTGGAAAATACCATCATGATTGGTGTACGGGTATTGGGCTAATTCACCATGCCAAAGTAATTTAACGGTGTCGGCCTTACCCGCTTGAATCGCTGTTGAAAGGTAATCGGTTAAGTCTTGGCCAAGTGCCAATGTCGGCAAATAGCGCCATGTCTCACCGACGTTGTAAGCGTCCGCTTCACCATAAAAAGAAAGGTAAGGGCTAGCGTTATCTGGAAAGTCCAAGCGAAATGCGCCTAGTACTTGTAAATCTGGCGTGGCTGCAGTGATTTTGTCCGACCACAGTTTCCAGCCGTTTTCATCTTGCTGCCAAACAATATCAACCTGACCTTGTTTGATATTCAGAGGCGCTTGGAAAACATCACCATAAGGAAACACATCATCAATAACATATAAGCTGGCTTTCGCTTCCGAAGCCGAGCCAAACACATGCCCTGATACTTGGCTAAAGCCAGGGACTAACTCCCATTGTTCGATCGCCAAATCGGAAAAGTTCGCAGAGTAACGCAAGCTTTCAATTCCAGAGCCCATCGCAACGCGAATGTCTGAAACGATACCGCCCGGAGCCAATGCATTGATCATTTGGGTAGATTGCGAAGAATCTGGCATCAACTTGATCAACGGGGTAATGGTTTCAACATCAAGTTCAGAAACATTAAGTTCCCACGGGCCTTTATTCCACTTGAAAGCGACATCAAGCTCAGGCCAAGGCCTGTCATCCGTTCTTAGATTTAGTGAGTGACCATTTACCTGCCATCCACCATCAATTGGTGATAATTTAAAAACACCCGACTCAAGCATCAAGTCATGTTGACCACCTTCATTCCAAGTCAGTTCTGAAGGTAATACCTCAACATAAGCGCTAACTGGCTTGCTATTTCGTAGCGTTAGCCAGCTATTCAAGCTCACCGTGCCCGTCTCAATGCCGGATTCTGCCTGCATATAACGAGTTAACCAAGGCATTACTGAGATACTATCCGCGCTGACATAAAACTCGCCCGTCATATCAGTTAAAGAACCACCATCAACAAAGTTAGCACTTACTGACAAAGAGTTGAGGTTAGCGTCTTTAATACTTACTACACCCTCCGCAAGGTGATGTTTACCTGAGTTTTGCCATTTTAAAGTTTCGAGATCAAGCTGACGTTCTTCACCAGAGATAGTTCGATATAGAAGAGAGGAATCTTTAGCGGTCACATCCACCAAAGTTTTTAAAAGTAAATTGTCCAGCTCCTGCATCACTCGCTTGGAAGAGCCGGGGTCTTTAGGTACATCTTTACCGTTTTGCCCGGCAAATAGATCAATTGAGCGGATGTCGAGGTACATTTGATTCATGACCAAATCGGCCACGACAGGACGCATCTGCACGACCGATTGAATCAAGTCAAACTCAACTTCAACACGCTCAACAGAGAAAGCTACATCTTCTGCGTTGGGAAGGCTAGCCTTAACACCTTGCAGAGCAATAGAGGGATGAGTGTTACGCCAAAAACCACCCACATCTTGAATAGAAAACTCAAAACCGGAATGTTGGTTTACCCAAAGCTCAATTTCAGATTGATACTTATTTAAATTGGGTAAGGCTACACGCAGTGTAGTGACAGCAATGGCTAGTGTTACTAAGAGAGTAACCACTAACCATAAACATGTACGAAGAATCAGAGTAACGCTTGAACTCACAAAATATCCATTACATCATAACAACATCAAACTGCTCTTGTATGTACAGAGGCTCAGCCTGGATTTTAACTTGCTTACCAATAAACACTTCAAGCTCAGCAAGCGCGTGAGATTCCTCGCCTTCTAACGCCTCGGCAACGGCAGCCGCCGCATAAACAACAAACTTATCGGCGTCATACGCGCGATTCACTCGTGTGATCTCTCGAAGAATTTCATAACAAACGGTTTCAACTGTCTTCACGCTACCGCGACCTTCACAAGCAGGGCAGCTAGAACACAGAATATGCTCAATACTTTCACGAGTACGTTTACGAGTCATCTCAACCAAACCAAGCTGTGTGAAGCCATTAATGTTGGTTTTCACACGGTCTTTGTCTAATGCAGCTTCTAAAGAAGTTAGTACTCGCTTACGGTGTTCTTCAGACAGCATATCAATAAAATCGATAATGATGATGCCGCCTAAGTTACGAAGGCGAAGTTGACGAGCAATAGCTTGTGTCGCTTCGACGTTAGTATTGAAAATCGTCTCTTCTAGATTACGACGACCAACAAAGGCACCAGTATTGATGTCGACGGTTGTCATCGCTTCTGTTTGGTCGATAATCAGATACCCACCAGACTTCAATTCGACTTTGCGATCCAATGAACGTTGAATTTCGTTCTCGGTATCGTACATATCAAAGATAGGCTTATCACCTTCATACAACTCAAGCTTGTCTGTTAGCTCAGGCACGTATTCAGAAGTAAACTCTTTTAGATTTTCATATTCTAGACGAGAATCGACCTGAATCTTGCTCAGCTCAGTACCGACAAAATCACGTAAGATACGTTGGCTTAAGCACAACTCACCATACAAGCGAGTACGAGCTTTGTGCTTACCACGACGTTCTAACACCTTTAGCCATAATCGCTTCAAGAATGCGGCATCTTGCGCCAACTCATTTGAATCTGCGCCTTCTGCTGCCGTGCGGATGATAAAGCCACCGTGCTCGTCACAGTAACGAGACACGACTTTTTTTAGGCGGTTGCGTTCTGACTCACTATCAATTCTCTGAGAAACACCAACGTGGCTTGCGCCCGGCATGAATACCAGATAACGAGATGGCAAAGTAATGTCTGTGGTTAGACGGGCACCTTTGGTACCAAGAGGATCTTTGACCACTTGAACGACAATATCTTGCCCTTGGCGAACAAGCTCTGAAATATCACGAACCTGAAATTGCTTCTTTTCATTCTCAGCAACACATTCAGTGTGGGGGACAATATCAGAGGCGTGCAAAAAAGCTGCTTTATCAAGGCCAATATCCACAAATGCCGCCTGCATTCCAGGCAAAACACGGCTTACACGTCCTTTGTAGATATTTCCTACGATCCCGCGTCGAGCATCTCGTTCGACATGGATCTCTTGAAGAGCTCCCCCTTCAATCATGGCCACACGAGTCTCACTCGGGGTCACGTTCAGCAACAATTCAGCACTCATGGTGCACCTCAGATTAGTAATTATAAGAATTCTTGCAGTAGCTGGTCCGTTTCAAATAAAGGTAAGCCGACAACGGCGTAATAACTACCTTCGATTCGGGTAACAAAGCGTCCGCCCAAACCTTGGATCCCATAGCTACCAGCTTTATCGCATGGCTCCCCTGTTTGCCAGTATTGTTCTATTTCTTTTTCACTGAGGGGTTTAAACCATACGTCGGTAATAATGATTTCTGTCTTTTGTTTTTCTTCCGATACAACAGAAACTGCCGTCATCACTTGGTGACGATCATTCGCTAACTGAGTAAGCATACGCTTAGAGTCAGCAAGGTCTATTGGCTTCTCGAGCACTTGCCCTTGGCTTACGACGACTGTGTCAGAGCCCAGAACCACTGTTTCAGAATCAAGAGAACTAGCAACTACAGTATCAGAACCAGAAGCAACATGCTGTTTTTCAGAAGGGTTACCTTTCAATAAAGACAACGCAGCTAAGGCTTTATCTAAAGATAGTCGCTTAACGTACTCTTCGGCGGTTTCTTGAGCGTGTTTACACTCTTCGACATCAGTTACAAGGACAGAAAACTCATAACCGAGTTGAGATAACAATTCTTTGCGGCGTGGAGAGCCGGATGCCAAAACTAAATGTTTCTTTTCCATCGTCACTCTACCTTACATGCCAATGGCGACGTACACGTCTCATTAATAAAAACATCCAAGGCCAAAGTATACAGTTTATCAATGCGCTCCATAGCGATAACGGATTGAAAACGACATCTTGGATCAAATATTCACCAAAGAATATCAGCACTTCAAACAACACTGTTAAGGCTGCAATGATTATCGCTTGCTGCCATAGCGCCATATTTCGAATCACGAGGAAGTTCATTGCAATAATGTACATTACTATTGCCATCATCATGCCTCTAATACCGAGAGTCGAACCGATCAAAAGGTCCCACAATAAGCCCAGTACTAGAGCACTACCAACGTTAACTCTGTAAGGTAACGCTAAAACCCAATAGCAGGTAACCAGTAATAACCAAGATGGCCTGAATAGGTCTAAACTACCCGGCCAAGGGATCGTTTGTAGAATAAGTGCTATCAAAAATGAGCAGCCAATTACGACTTTGCTTCTTAAAACGCTATTGGCCATTTTCACCTTCTAACAATGCTTGTTCGATACTGGATTGTTCTGCTTGCATCTGTTTATTTTCATCAGGCCACACAAGCAACAAGTATCTGAGCTTATCAAACTCAACTACAGGTTCTGCTTTAATAACGGCGAACTCACGCTTCGGATCATAATCAACGGCAGTCACATAAGCGACTGGGTAACCCTCTGGATATACACCACCAAGTCCAGATGTCACCAGCAGATCTTCTTCTTGGATATCTGTACTGGTTGGAATGTGCTCTAACTGGATCTCATCAATCATGCCATTACCAGAAGCAATAACACGTATATCGTTACGAATAACCTGAACAGGAATTGCGTTATTTGCATCAGTCAGTAGCAAAACACGACTATTATGAGCAGCAACAAAAGTGACTTGACCAACAATGCCTTTTTCATTGATCACAGGCTGACCTTCGTACACTCCATCAATCTGACCTTTGTCGATCACGACTTGATGTCGGTATGGTGAAGTATCCACCGCCATAACCTCTGTGACGACCTTCTTCTCATCACGAATAAACGGAGAGCCTAATAGCTTGCGAAGGCGCTTGTTTTCTTCTTGATATTGCTCAAGCAGAATCAACTCGCTCTTCAGTCGCAAGACTTCTCGTTTAATATTATGGTTGGATTCAATGAGCCCTTTACGAGTACTAAAACGGTCGTATACGCCATCAAACATGGTGCGAGGCAAATTAGCGGCATACTGAATTGGCGCAACCATGCTGTTTAATAGATAGCGGACATTTGAGAATGCATCTAAACGACTATCAGCCAGCATAAGGCTGGCTGATAATGTTACAGCAAAAAACAGGCGCAATTGTAGAGAGGGACCTCTACCAAAAATTGGCTTCATTCTATATTTGGTCCTAGAGCGACATTTGATCCTATAGACAAGGTGTTAGGCTCTTTACATAAAACTAGATAAGAAAAGAGCCTAACACTAGATACTATTCTTCGCTGAAAAGATCACCGCCGTGCATGTCGATCATCTCTAGAGCTTTACCACCGCCTAGAGCAACACACGTTAATGGCTCTTCCGCCACAACAACAGGGATACCCGTTTCTTCAGTTAGCAGGCGATCAAGGTCTTTAAGCAGTGCACCACCACCTGTCAGTACCATACCGTTTTCTGAGATATCAGAAGCAAGCTCTGGTGGACACTGTTCAAGTGCAACCATGACTGCAGATACGATGCCAGATAAAGGTTCTTGAAGCGCTTCAAGGATTTCATTTGAGTTCAGGCTAAAGCTACGAGGAACACCTTCAGCAAGGTTACGACCACGTACTTCAATCTCATCGACTTCATCGCCTGGGTAAGCAGAACCGATTTCGTGTTTGATCTTTTCGGCTGTTGCTTCACCGATCAAGCTGCCGTAGTTACGACGAACGTAGTTGATGATAGCTTCATCAAAACGGTCACCACCGATACGTACAGAAGACGAGTAAACCACGCCGTTTAGTGAGATAACGGCAACTTCAGTCGTACCACCACCGATATCAACCACCATTGAACCTGTTGGCTCAGATACACGTAGGCCTGCACCAATCGCAGCAGCCATAGGCTCATCGATTAGGTAAACCTCACGAGCACCAGCACCCAGTGCTGATTCACGGATTGCACGGCGCTCAACTTGCGTTGAACCACAAGGAACACAAACCAATACGCGAGGGCTTGGTTTAAGAACACTGTTATCATGCACTTGCTTAATGAAGTGCTGAAGCATTTTTTCCGTTACGTAAAAGTCAGCAATTACGCCGTCTTTCATTGGACGGATTGCTGAGATATTACCAGGCGTACGGCCAAGCATTTGCTTAGCAGCGTGACCAACCGCAGCGACACTCTTTGCAGAACCCGCACGATCTTGGCGGATAGCTACAACTGAAGGCTCATCAAGAACAATGCCTTGGCCTTTTACATATATAAGGGTATTGGCAGTACCTAAATCAATCGATAGGTCGTTTGAAAACATGCCACGAAGCTTTTTAAACATATTCTTCGCTCATCCTGCAAGAATTAGAAGACAAAAATTGCACTAAATGTACCAATGCCTTGCTGTCACGGCAAGGCATTGAAGTATAAACATGGACTGAAACCCACAATTTCTTACAGATTCCTAACTTAACAGCCAAAAAATCATATTATTGCTGACCTATTAAGCCACTTTCACCTCGGTAGATCACACGATCGTTCCCGCGATGGATACCAAAGGTGACTACTGTTGATGGATCTTCTTCACCGTCAACTTCAACTCGATTCGCATCTTGCCAACGATAACGAAGCCAAGGAGCAACATTTCCACCACGATTCAGCTCTAACCAAAGTTGAGTTTGCTGTCGGATCGGATTTGACTGAGCCACCTGTATTGAATTAGATATACCATTCACAACACCACCACCCCCTGAAAAATTTACATCAGCGGCCGTAGCTCCCGTTTCAACCCAAATATCTCGGTTGTCACCTTCCGTATTTATACCGGCTAAATTAGTCGAGTTATCACCTTCATGAGTGACAAAACTTGTTCCATCCCAATGCTCAATACGAAGCGGAATATTCATACCACCTCCAGCGACACTACCAACACTATCCATGACCGCACGACCAAAGCGAATAGTAGGCTGAACCGTTAGTAATCGAGGAGTACCATTATAGTGATAGCTAATAGGATCGACGTTGTTCCCCACAGCATCAATTGAAATCGTCGAGGTTGCACTTACCGCGGTATTGAATGGTCCATCCTCATAGCCATCAACCGATGATGCTTTAGCCCAACACAACTCGCTAGCACAGTTAGTAGAAGCCGAATTCTCATGTAGCGTAAATGTGCCAATACTCTTATCCGAGGCGGAAGCCCACGACTTACTCGGAGTCCCAGAATGAAAACGACTGACAAAAACAGGGTTAGCCTCATACAAAGCAAAGTTAGCGGTAATTGTTGGATTAAAATATCCATAGTTCTTCACCGCAGTGAGTTGTAGACTCAGTGCTTCCACATCAAATGTAACGCCGTCAAAAGGCTGATTCATGTATGCATATGATTGATTTCCCGGGTAATCCCACACCGCATTGTTCACCACTTGAAAATATTTAGGATAAAAACGACCAGCGGTTGTTTTATAACCTGGCACCGTCATCCCATTCAGGTAGTCCGGTTTGTCTGCCCATAGTTTAATGCTACCTACTTCAGACCAAGCTAAGCTCTTATACGCGTAGCCATTCAACCACATATCAGCAGGGATAGGTTGCGGTGACAATTCATCACCACTGTTTTTATTACCAACGCTTAATACGCCATTATGGCCATTACTCGGGCTTTCAAGAGCATAATTGACATACACAACTTCATCATCAAAGCCAGATACTGAAAGAGCCCTACATAAATCCCCCGAAAATGAACTGTCAATGAGACCGTCATTATTACGATCAGCACTAGGCTCCCAAGCTATCGCACTAACCGCTAAGTAAGCAGTATTACCTGCGGCGATAAATGAAGCTCCTCCTGTTGAGCTACCGGAAGGGAATGGGGCATTTGGTACACCGGAGTTATCTTGGCAACTCACCAAAGCAAATGGCCTAACATACACATCAATAGAACTCTGTAAGCCTTTCCAATTGGGTATAGATTGATTCGAGGGCTGCCAGTCAGCATCTGCCAAATGAAGTTTTATATGACCAGCCGACCAGTATTGAGAAGTCAGTTTTGCAACACCATTTTTAAAGGCAATATTGTTCACTTTGGTTCCATTTAAAGGTGAACTACCGACCTTGATGCTATACGAATTGAGAAATAGCTCATTATTCCAACCACTATTGCCTTGAGTTATCTGCTCATAGGAAGCATAAAGCGATTTAGCTCCATCATAATCCGATATTTTCTGACACGCCCTTGGGTTAGCCGCTCCTGATGCCACTGCGGTAACTTCGGTCTCAAATGTTCGGAAAGCAACCTGCCCCTTACCTCCATCAACCCTTTGTTTATCTTCAATTTTAAATCCATAAGGTACAAATTGATAAGGTCCACCTGTTGCACTTATGTTACTTTGCCCTCGAATCGAAGCAGAAATTGAAACCGGAGATAGACCAATACTTGACAGGGATTTGGTGTAAGTAGCCATCTGCCCTGCGACGAAATCATGAGTCAATGACGTAGAGCAGGAGTTATCAGAATTTAACCAACACGCATCACCCGAGCTGTTATTTGGAATAGTAACATCAAGCGTCCCAGTGTAATTATTGACAGGTTGCTTGGTTATTTTATCGACCAACTTAAAGTTTATAGGAATACCGGTACAAGCTAACCCAGAGCTAGAGCCTGGAGTAATAACCAACTCTGGCTCAGAAAAACATTGGCTTTCCCCGGTAATCTGAGATGCTCCACTCATATGAAGGTCACGAACGGTAACCGCACCGTACACATGTGATCCATTAGATAACCGAACCTCCCCCTCGCTGTAAATCAATGCTTTGATTTGTGATTGACTGGATAAATCCATTTCACAACCATATGCAGGGCACGTTTGTCCAGATGAACCTTTAGTAGGGTCATACCCAACTATTACAAGGTTATCTGCATTACCTGAATTATTAATCCTTGAATTATTCGATAAATTTAAGTATCGAGTATGAATAATCACCTTCCCTTGAATATTCAAGGAAGAGTGGGTATTGATATTCAAAGAATTAAAATAGTAGTCGCCAGCAGTCAGTGTCACGGTTGACTGACCAATTGATAAGCTCTTTTGAGATAAAGGTGTTAACGTTTTTGTTGTATTCCAGATATCACTACCTGAATTTGTTATCAGGAAATCATCCAGTTTAGATTGTACAATTTGCTTTGTGGGATCGTTAGTACACGATATCCCATCACATTTCACTGCATTCCCAAATTGAGCACTTCCAAACCCGACCTTTCTTTGGCCAGCCTCCAATAACGCATTGGTAATTTTAGATTGGTTCCACATCTCAATACTGCTACCTGACGAGTTTCTCCAACCTTGAACTGCAGAAGGAAAAGCCGAACAGTAGTTTTTCGTAAACTTAGGGAGCTTATTGACTTGAAAAGCAAAGTACCCGATCTTTTCGTCAGTATGAGACCTCCATCCTTTTGAACCACTCAGAGACAGATCTTCATCAACAACAAGTCCTACTTGATAGTCATTATCGTCACTGCCGTTATGCTTCACGCTACAAAGTCTCAACCAACCACCTTGACCTCCTTTACGGGTGACTTTACTTGCGACAATTCCAGGTAGGGACTGATATTCGTTTTCAAGATCATGCATATCATTACAAGATTTAAGGATAGGTTTTGAGGATCCGCTGTCATCATCAAGAGAAATGCGGCCAAACTCATAATTAATTCCGTTTGACGTGCCATCATGTTCATCTGAAATTAAAAACGCTATTTTTTCTGGCTGAGAAGGCGGGTTATTTGTATCCACACGAGTCAGCTCTAAATAGAATTTGGCACTCGTTTGATTTACGTCATCAATGCCGGCAGTTAACCATCGGTTCGTCGAGCTATTAATCTGAGCAAATACAACGGGATCATCATCCCCTATTCGATGTGAGCTAAACCTTGAATAAGGGACTGACTCCCACTTAGGATCGCTTTTTTTTCCATGCGCTTGATACGCTTTGGTATCGAGGTAACCTGCAATTGCCTTATGTCCATCACTGAATGTTATAGTGCCGGGTTCAACCACAAGGTAACTAATCGAAGACATTGGTTTTGAAGCAAGATTGTAATTCCAGTGTTGAGGAGCAACTTCTTGGTGGAATGTCGCTTGCGTTGAACTGATGTTTTTTATAGAAAGTGTTGCAGGCGCATCACTATCAGGATTAACAGGATCAATCGTTGGCATAAGAAATACCAATGGAGTCGTTCTATAGGTTTTATTGAAGGTGATCGTGCAATCGCTAGCTTTACAGTTGGCTGAGTCCAAACGACCGAACTCAAAGCGAGCATCATCAAATTTTGTTACGGGTGGAGGAGGTAATGCTCCACAGCTACCACTACTAATACAATATTTATCGCTATCGTAAAATTGTGTTCCTTTTAAGTTCAATCTCAAATATGGGTAAAATTTATCAACACCTGTTTTTTGAGACAAATTGATCGCAAAAGGAGAACCTTTTACTACTCCATCAACAGAGTAGGTAATTATGCCTTTAATATGCCTAGCATTATAATTTGAAGTTCGTGTAAATTTAACTTGGAAAGTTCTTTGTTTTCTTTCTGATACATAGTCTCTTTCATAAACATTAGAGCTATAACCTTGATAAACAGTATCATCGGTCCAAATTGGGAAATAGTAAGTTCCTTCCAAACGAGCACGATTTTTTCCATCAGAATCAATTTGAAAAGTGAAACAAAAACCATTTCGAGCATCTACCCATGCCCCTTTAGATAAACACTGATTAGCCAATGCATTAGTTTGAAACAACACACTAAAAAGAATAAAAAATACGAGGCTAACTCTACTAAGTAGGCGCATTTATATTACTCCCCTCACCCACACATCTTGACTACGTTGCATTAAATTCACACCCGTTCCGCACATTGCGACCGCTCTTACTGTGTATAACTGAGAACTATCGACAAGTTGACCACCTGTTGGTGAGCACGTTATTTGAACATCTGCACATGTAATTGTCGTTGCGAAGTTCATTGCTGTTCCATTCAAGTTTGTACACTCTGCAGCCACATCAAATGAAACCGTTGTGTTGGCTCTAGGTGGATATATCTGCATTAAGGCTCGCTCTATTGCCGAATGAGCTAAAAGATGGGCTTGAGTACCAATCACATCTTTTGTATGTGCGTCATTATTGGACCACTCTATGCGGCTTAAGGTTGTAGCAAGAAACCCCATCACCACCAAGACAAAGATGACGACAATATACAGGCTTCCGACTTGTCTTTTTTTAAGGAACATTGATCACCTGTATGTCTTGCTGGAAATTGGTCAGTTCATCCCCGACTTGGTTTCTAAATTCAAACTCAAGATGGACGATACCATTACGCTGAACATTTGCGGGTTGATAGTCTAAATCCCCAGTCACTCCCGTATCCGAAATTGGGATTAGCGCGCCATTACCTTCACTTCTCCATACTCGGCCATTCACAATGCAATAGGTGACGCGGCCATTAGGATTGTAAATATAATGTCGATTTGAAACCGAATTACCCACAAGGTTTACAGACTCATTAGCAAGCAAGAAAGTATTATTGGTTGCAGTTACAGTAGCTAAGGGGAAAATATTATTGGTCGGCGCCGCCTCTGTAGGGTTTATCACTAAAGATAATGGGATTAGCGCAGCTGTCGTCAGTGTATTATCAGCCGTAACGAATTGAATATCATCGCCCGACACCGCATAAATCCCAGAGGTAACGATAGGGAAAAATGAAACACAGCGAGCTCCCGGGACGACAGCATTCTGATTGAACATATTCGGTACAGCATGACGCACTTCACGAGTGATTTTTTCCAAGACAAACTTGGCTTGAGTTTGTAAACGCTGCCTATCTACGGTGTCCGCATAGCCACGCGCACCCAATTCAACAAACCCAGCAATGCCTACAACTAAAATGCTACCAACAATCATGGTGATAATCATTTCAATAAGAGTGAAACCTTGCCTTCTCATTAGTAATTCCCTCGATAGGCATCCAGCACGATAGGAGGATAATTTGAGGCCGAGATCGTTAGGTTGATTCTTTTCATTTGATCGACCATTTGGTACGTCACATCAACATCTAGGCGGTAGTTTCTGTAGGTTGTTGCGCCATTTTCATCCAGTAATAGATTAAGGTCTCGACACCCGTTAGTTGCACCGGGTTCCCAACACCCATCATAGTCATCGACATCATTGTATAGAGCAATGTCAGCCTCTTCTGGGCCAAAGTTAGCCTCAGCAGTGCAATTCACACCAGACGCCCCCTCACCGCATCTAAATTCCCCACCATCAAAATCACTATTCTCGTCGAACCCTCGAGCAAGAATCATCGACATCACGCTTTGCCCTAGCGCGGCTGAACGAGTCTGATAATGAGGATCACCAGATCGACTAACCTGAGGCGCTAAAAAGTTTATGATGGTCATCATCGCGAGCCCCATAACCACAATCACAATCACACTTTCAATTAATGTAAAACCACGTTCTTTTACAGGTGATTTATGAATACTATTCATGAGCACACCCCATTTTCGACATAACCTTGCGCGTTAATTTCCACACGGCAGGTATTCACATTTGAAGTAATCGTAATCACCACACCAGCGGCGATGTTCACTTCTACCCCGGCAGGTGTTTCACCTGTTGTAGGGTTGCCTAATAAATCAAAGTTAACTAGAGATAGAGGAATGGCTGGAGTGGTATCAGATGCAGCCGTTAAGTTAACTCCGTTGAGCATAACCCAATCACTCCGCGCTTGGCTTCGCGCGGTACAGCTCACTTCCGAGCCGATACAATTCCCAACGATAGCGAGAATAAAATTGCTCTCTCCAACGACGGCCCCAAGGTCCACATTGGACTGCATACGATTCACTTGAACTTGGCGGACAACAGAAGTTACTTGCTCTTGAGCTGCAAAGGCAGAAAAACTATCCCTTCCAGAAAGACGGCTAGCAGCGTAGGCAGAGACAATCGCGATCAACAAGATCACAATGATTAACTCGACTAAAGTAAAACCTTGTTGCTGAAATCCGATGTTTCTGTATGTTCTATTGAATTGATTCACCGAAATCCAATCCGCTAAATATTTGATAGTTTGAAGATTAAGTGTAACTCAGGGAAAGGAAGTTGTCTTTGTCGCTTACCTAAATTTCAGATAGAAAAAAGGCCAGCAATGCTGGCCTTGATAATGCGAATAAACGACTAACAACCGTTGTTATTAACTGTCACTGTCGGTGGTACTGAGTTTGTACCAGCTTCATTAAGAAGGTAGCTAACAAAACAAGTTGTAGGAGCTGCAATTAAAGCTGTACCTGTTTGGAAAGTTGCAAACAAAGTATCATTTGCTGCATCTTCAAATACAGCCCAATCACCTGTAGTTGTAACGTCAAGGCCATCAACAACAGCTACGATACCAGCAGATGTCGCAGCAGGGTATCCTAGATGCAGAGTTGTGCCATCAGCCAAAGCTGCATTATTAGCCGCTGTTATATTTTCAACACCTTCAATAGCAGCCCTTCCAAAGACAATACCTGACGCACCGGCCATTGCACCTCTTAAACCTTGTAAAGATGCTTCACGAGCATCACCTTGTAAGTTTAGAAAACGAGGTGCTGCAGTAACTGCAAGAATACCTAGAATAACAATTACCACCACTAGTTCTATTAGGGTGAAACCGCTTTGTTTTTTCATAGTCTTTTCTCTCTATGTATATTTAAACGCAGGTTTACTGCAGTGTTACGGTCACACGACCAGTTCTAATCTCGTAAACGAATTGATGCTGAGTACCGCCTTCCAATTGAATGTAAGTGCAGTAGTCATTGCTATTATCCGCTTGCGCTGAATATTTGTAATTCGAACCATTAGCCACATTGGTTAATGTTCCAACTTTAGGAGGATTCTGAAGTAGATTTTCCATTAAATCGACACACGAAGCATCAGTCACATCATTAGACGGAGCTGAAGCTGAATTTGTGTTTATAGACCATGGGTAGCCGTCTCTAAAATTAGTGCTTCCATTGCTACTTGTTGATCTGGTTAGCCAAAAATCAACACCATCGTAATTTACAGTATTGTATGTTTCAACACCAATTCTTTCTGATGGACGAGCTTCTGCTTCCCATTGCGCTCTTGCTGAAAGTACGCCTGTCGCAAAACCACCCGCGACACCTTCAATACTGGCTTTCTTGGCTTCGTCTGTCACATCCAAGAAACGGGGTAAAGCTGCAACAGCTAATAAACCCACAACAACAATCACTATGACTAACTCGACTAGGGAGAAACCCTTTTGATTTTTAAGCACTTTCTACCTACTCATCTAATTGCTAATGCGCATTATACATTTGACCATGCATAAAACCATAAAAACAGCGCCAATACGTTCACAAGGCCAATATATTGACTTTGACACTAAATCTTTCTTTTTTAAGTAATATATCTATCTGATACTTATCACTATAATGATAACGACAATGAAAGTGTATGTTATCACTTTTGTCTTCAATATTTGGAGAGCTTAGACCTAAAATACGCCCCTTTGGATACAATTGCTCCAACCAATAACCGCAATTTCGAGCCGAGTCTTGAATTGGCATAACCCACCCCGTTCTGCTGTAAGTCTTTGGCGGTTTCGCATCATTCTTTTGCTCCACACCAGATAACAAATACTGCTGTTTGAACAAATTCGCTTGCTCAAGAATTCGCTTGCTCGCAACGATTAATGCCGTGTTCGTTGCTTCTTCTTCTACTGTTTTCCATACAGAAAGCAATCCCATAACGAGAAAAAGAATAACCGCAACCCAAATAACAAAACGTGAGCGCTGTAGGTTATTCAGCATCCCCTAACCTTTGATTGCATCCAGCATTCCCCACATTGGCAAGAAAATACCCAGAGCTAAAACCAGCACCATTCCCGCAACGATGGTCAACAGAATAGGTTCAATTCTAGCGGTTAACGTTTTTAGATCGTAATCAACCTCTCGGTCGTAAAAATCCGCGACTTCGAGCAGCAATTCATCAATACGACCCGTTTCTTCACCCACAGAAATCATTTGTATCACGAGTGGTGTGAAAATTTCGCTGTTAATCGCGGTAGAAGAAACGGTACTTCCCGCTTCTATTGCCGATTTCATACCTTGAACACGAAGTTCTAAAAAACGATTGTCCAAAGCTTCAGCCGATAGCGATAACGATTGGTTAAGCGGTACACCTGCTTTTAGCATCAAAGCAAAAGTACGTGAGAAGCGCGACAATAGAGCTCGATTGACCACCCCACCAATCACTGGCATTTTTAAGCGCAGCCGATCCCACTTTTCCCACCCTTTATCTGTCTTTACCCATGCTTTAAAAGCAAAAACAAGACCAAAGATTAATCCAAGCATTAACCCCCAGTAATTAACAAAGAACTCAGACATCCCCATTAAAATACGAGTTGGAAGTGGTAAGTCGACCCCAAAACGCGCGAACATACTCGAAAACTGAGGAATCACGAATATATTCAAGACAAACATAGCGATTGTAATAAAAGTAATCACGAACGTTGGGTAACGCATTGCCGTTTTGATTCGCTTTCGAGTTTCAACCTCTTGTTCGTAGTATCCAGCCAGTTGTAACAATGCCTGATCTAAACGACCTGTATTCTCACCAACACTGATCATCGATACAAACAATGAACTAAATACCTTAGGGTGTATTTGCATCGATGCCGCTAATCCACGACCATTTGTAAGTTCAGCGACCACTTCTTCAAGTGCTACTTTCAGTTGCTTATTTTCACAATGTTGAGTTAACCCTTTCATCGATCTTAATAGCGGAACGCCCGCCTTAGTTAAACTATACAACTGTCGGCAAAACAGAACCAACACCTCTAAAGGCACATTCGGGGAGAACAGACTGGATACATCCATATCCAGGATTGAACCGCCACTTTTTCCAAGTTTAATCGAAGTTGGAATGATCCCTTTACTCATCAAACTGTCAGCAGCAAGATCTTCGTTATTTGCATCCAACTGGCCTGTCACTTGACTGCCATCAGAACTGCGACCTACATAACGATAAGTTGGCATATCACTCTACCCCTACAGATAAATTGGATCAGTGGCACCAGAAGCATCGCCTTCGCCAAGGTTCATTACCTCATCAAAGCTCACAACCCCCTGTATGGCCAATTCCATCGCAGAAGCTAACAGCGGTTTGTAATTTTCAGACTGCCTTGCCGTTTGAGCAAAACCAACGGCATCATTGGCTCTAAGCGCATCCATCATAGGCTGATCGAGCTCCAACATTTCAAACACACCAATACGACCACTGTAGCCTGTCAAATTACAATTTTGACAACCACGCCCTTTCATAAATGGCGTACCTCGCTGGTTTGGGAAACGAACACTCAACCATTGCTCACGCGCTTCATCCAGCTCATCATCAACCTTGCAATCAGCACATACCTTACGAACTAACCGCTGTGCGACCACGGCTCGAACAGCACTTGCTACCAGATAACCCGGAGCCCCCATGTCCATCATACGCAGTGCACTGTCTACTGCATCGTTGGTATGCAGAGTACTTAACACTAAGTGACCAGTAAGTGCCGCTCTCAAACCAATTTCAACGGTTTCATGATCTCGCATCTCACCAATCAGAATGATATCCGGGTCCTGACGTAGGAATGTTCTCAAAATCGTTGAGAAATTGAGGTTAATCTTAGGGTTTACCTGAACCTGATTCACACGAGGAAGACGGTATTCTACAGGGTCTTCAGCGGTAATGATCTTTTTACCCGGTTCGTTTAATTCACTTAACGCACCGTATAGAGTCGTTGTTTTACCTGAGCCCGTAGGCCCGGTTACGAGAATCATGCCATGTGGGCGGCGTAATTGATGACGAAGACGAACGAGCAAATCACTCGGAATGCCTGACAACTCCAATTTACGTAGGCCAGCCGATTGATTAAGCAAACGCATAACCACTGACTCACCGTGCTGTACTGGCATAGTCGACATACGAATATCGACCGATTGACCTTTAACGCGAATATTAAAGCGACCATCTTGAGGCAGTCGTTTCTCTGAAATGTCGAGGTTAGCCATCAGCTTCAAACGCAAAACCAGTGCAGAAGCAATATTCACTTCATTCAACAACGTTTCATGCAGGACACCATCAATACGCTGACGTAAACGTAATACGTTTGAATCTGGTTCAATATGAATATCAGACGCACCAACTTGAATAGCATCTTCAAACAGCGAGTTTACTAGCTTAACGACCGTAACTTCGTCGCTGTCTTCTTCAGCGATATCAAAGTCAAAGGCTTCATTAACTTTATGCTCAGCATGAAGCTGCTCAGCAAATGAGGCAATCTCTTTGGTTCTTCGGTAATAACGGTCGAAACCATCAACCAATTGTCTCTCTTGTGCGACGACAAATTCGAGTGCGTAGTCGCCTAGTTGGCTAAGCAATGATTCTTGGGCAAACAGATCGGCAGGATCACTCATTGCAACACGCAATGTGTCACCTTGACGCCCAATGACCAAAGCACGAAGACGGCGAGCATGAACCTCAGGTAAAAGCTGCACAGCTTCGACGTCAACATTAGCTCGGCTAATATCAATAAGAGGAATAGCAAGCTGTTGCGACAAGAAACTGAGCATTTGCTGCTCTGATAAAAAGCCAAGCTCGATCAGTGCATCACCAAGCTTACGGCCTGTCCTTTTTTGAGCAGCCAGAGCTTGTTCAACTTGATCTTCAGTAATGATGCCCTCTTCTACGAGCAAATCACCGAGCCTTTTTCTTAATCTAATTTGCATCGCTACTCTCCTCTAAAGCATTGATTATCTTTAAGCGATCACGAACAAAGCCTTGCGACTGAGATGAGATCCCAACTCTAACCAATGCTCCTTGATATGATTGCTTTGCAGCCATGAAATCAAGCTGACGTTCTTGCTGAATCGCTAAACCTAACCACCAGCGAGCATTATCTGAATCGACCTCAGTCAATTTTTGGTAGCTCTCTAGCGCAATATCTTCTTGCTGAGACTTTTGACTTAATGCAGCACGCATTGCTAAGTAGTCTTGAGTTGGACTAGGCGGTAAGTGTATTAATGGGCTCAAAGCAGCTTCCGCTTGATTGGCTTTCACAAGTAGCTTCGATAAACCTAGGCGCAGTTTTTCACTGTTGATATTGAGTTTGATACCCGACTGAAATAACTCATACGCTTTGCGAGTATCACCTTTACCAAAATAGAGAATTGCTAGTTTCTGACGGACATCTTCATTTCTTGGATCATAACGGAGCGCTTCGTTATAACCTTTCAACGCTCCAGAAAGATCGTTGGCATCAAGAGCCTTCTTAGCTCGGCCTTGAGCATTAATAGAAAGTTGTTCAGGCGTTAGTTCCACCTGCTCAATCAACATTCCATTGCTTTCTGAATCGCCAGACGTTTCAGGTTGATTTGATACTGGTGTGGGATCTTTTTTAGCCACGCTAGCAACAAGCATTGGCTTTGCTATTTTTTCTTTAGGTATACTTTGAGCTTTAGGTGCGCTTTGAGATTTAGGTATAGCTTGAGATTCAGGGTTTACTTTAGGCTTTGTAACTGACTGAGTTGATACAGCAATGACTGAATCCGATTTAGATTGAGTACTTTTTAGTATTGCCGTGTTGTGAGCCGAAAGGTTCGCTGAATCTAGCGTCACTAACTTCTTAGTCGGCGAGGATACAGGTTGAGTAATGGCCGCTTCAGGACTACCCTCTGAATTGCCTTCTGAAGTATCAATAACGGAAACTTGTATATCTCGAGTTGATATTGAGTTATCGACAGCAGGGCCTTGTGATATAGCCCAGCCCCCCATGGCCAAGCTAAGGGTAAAACCTGCGACCACCCAAACCAATGGAGAGCGTGTTTTTACTTTAGGTACCACCGCAGCTTCAATCGATGCTGTTGACTCTTTTTTTGCCAATTCAGACAAGGCGTTATTAATGACGCTCATAATTAGTTCCACCCCCACAGCATTGGCGTTTTAAATTTAGGTTTACACACATCGTATGTTTCATGCATTGCAGCAAAGAGATGTTGGTTTTCTATATTTTTCTTATCTTCACTAAAAGCAAGCAACAAAGCTTTATGACACAACTGGTTAATCAACCTTGGGATCCCCAAAGAAGAGCGCCAGATCGCTTTTTTATGGCTCAGGCTAAAGGGAGCATATTTGCCACCAGATTTAGCGATCCGGTTATCAATGTAAGCTACCGTTTCATCGAGAGTCAGTGGCCTCAGTGTCGAACTAAATGTGATTCTTTGACGAAATTGCCTTAAATGATAAGCCTCTAATCGAACATCCAATTCCGGCTGCCCTAATAGAACAATTTGCAGCAGCTTTTTATCTTCAGTTTCTAAGTTACCAAACAACCTTAAGGTCTCTAGAGCTTCATCTGACAACGCCTGAGCCTCATCAAGAATCGCAACCACTCGTAAGCCTGAGTTGTGCAATTCAATAAGTTTATGTTGAATGTTATCCACTAAGGTGGCTTCATTATCGGTAATCAAACCAAGCTCTTTAGCCACGGCTTGTCGTAAGTCAGCCCCAGATAGCACTGGGTTAGGCAGGTAAATTAAAGCAGTACAATCATTGAGATGATTGACCAACATTCGGCACACCATGGTTTTGCCTGTGCCGACCTCCCCTGTAACCTTAACTACCCCCTCGCCCATTTCTAACGCCGAAATGACCGTTTGAATTGCCTCAAAATGAGGTGCTAAACCATAAAAAAAATCGGTATTCGGCGTTAACGTAAATGGTAACTGTTCAAAATCAAAATGAACTTGATACATAAGACGACCTAGCTTAGTAATTCACTACCAATCTGCATTGATAAAGTGAGTGGTTACTATTCATCAGGGAACCATTCTTGTAAAAGATCTCGAGAACGCTCCATTTCTGATTGCCAAGTATTTACACCTACAACCGTTGGCTTTAATAGAATAACGAGTTCAGTTTTTTGAGTAAGTTGACTGGTATTACGGAACAAATGACCGAGTGCAGGGATATCACCAAGAAATGGAACTTTTGAAGTCATGTCACTGGTGTTTGATTTCATCAATCCGCCAATAACAACCACATCACCATCTTGCGCTCGAATCACGGAGTCAGACTCACGAATAGAGCTTTTAGCCAGCGGCAGCGTCACAACACCAGTTGTTGAGCCAAGATTAAGCTCTTTCACTTCCTCTTCCACCTCAATCACTGCGGGGTGAACATGTAGGAACACATTTCCTTTATCATCGATCTGCGGCGTCACATCCAAAGAAATACCGGAGAAGAACGGGGTTAGCTCAACTTCAGGGGCAACATTCGCGTTATCACCACTACCGACCGAACTTGATAAATTCGTCACGAAATATTTATCTATACCCACTTTTATAACCGCTTTCTGGTTATTAGCTGCTGTCACTCTTGGGCTAGATAACACATTCAAGTCACCCTGCGTATCCATGAAACTCAAGACGGCTTCAAAACTACCTCCAGAAACAACGAGGTTAGATTGACCACCTAAAGCGGTACCGATTGGGTCCATGCCTGGTAGTTTGCCTGGGATGATCGTACCAGCTGCATTTTTAACGATAGAACCCATACCTAGCGTGTAGTTAGTACCGTTCGACGAAAACATCTTGGTCCAGTTAATGCCTTGTTGATAGCCGTCACTAAGTGTCACTTCCATAATTTTGGCTTCCAAGATAACTTGGCGCTGCAGACGTTTCTGAGAAATCCCAAGGAACTCACGAACCTCTCGGATTTCATCGGGGTAAGCACGTACCGTAATCACACTCGCTTGTGGCGTAACCACAACGCTTTGCCCATCACCAGAACCAATTAAGTGAGCGACTGCCGCTTCAAGCTGCGGCCAAAAATCACTTTCAGATATCGTTTCAATCTCCGTACCACCGTTAGATGTGGAGCTAGACGAATTGGAGTTCGAGTTTGATGAGTTTGAATTCGAGTTAGATGAGTTCGAGTTAGAGTCTGAAGTGGAAATTGTTCCAGTAGTAATCGTCGTTAAAGAACGACCAGAACGCTTTACTTGCAAGTAATCCACTGGAA
This sequence comes from Vibrio sp. 1F169, assembly GCF_041439605.1. Lineage (NCBI taxonomy): Bacteria > Pseudomonadati > Pseudomonadota > Gammaproteobacteria > Vibrionales > Vibrionaceae > Vibrio > Vibrio sp. 1F169. Next base: position 105,393 of record NZ_JBGOOI010000009.1, read on the forward strand.
TCGTGACTGTGCGCAAACCGGCCGGATAAATTTGAATCACTTTGCCACGTTTTTCAATATCGTAACCATACATATCCTGAGCAACAGCCAGAACTTCATCTAAGGTCACGTCTGTTAGATTTAGAGTAAGTTTTCCAGCAACGCTTGGATGAATCGCGGCACTGTACTCTGTACCTTTCACTAGGCTTGCAAAAAAGGTTCTCGCTTCAACGCCTTTTGCTTGAATACGAAAGCGCTTGACGGTTTCCACATTCGGAGACATAGAGTCCGAACTTAGCTGAGGCATAAGGTCATCTTGTACCGACGAAGGTAAGTTATGAAGTGCTTTGCTATTCGCTTCATTAATAGATTCGTTTAAAGACTCTTTTATCTCAACAGGGTCTCTATGCCCCATCGAACAGCCGACTAAAGATGACACTAGAATTGCTACTACAAGTTTACGCATGTCTTCACTCTAACCTTAATTATTCTTAACATCTAAAGAGAACATCTCTAATTTCCACTGCTTAGAGCTTCTCTGCAGAGTGACGTACTCTGGATCAATGTTCTTAACTCGGTACCCTCTGATCGTTTCTCCTTGTTCGAGAATCAGACCATTCATAATCGCATAACAAGGTGTATCGCCCTTGCAAACAATGCTCTCTAGAGACGGTAAACGATATTGAACTGGCGCCTTTTTAGCTGATGCTGATTTCTGCAGGGGCGAAAGCCAACCTAATGGCGCAGTTGGGTCTTGTTCTGCCCATACCACTGAACTACCAAACAGCAAAGATAACACTAGAGTTCTAACCACCGATAAACTCCTGTCTGGTACCTAGGGTGTAAACCTCGAACACAAGTCGAGCTTTGGGATATTCTTCTACTGAATACTCAAACGTGCGCCAATAATAGCTCACAGGAAGTGACTCAAGTGCTTGAAGATAAATTGAAATATCGAAGTAGCTACCCGTCAACTCCATTCTAACAGGATGGAGAAAGTACTTTGAATTGTCACTGTTCTCTTGATTGTCCGAAATAGCTTCTGGTTGTAACGATTCTAAAGACTCAAGCTTCAGTCCATTACCTGCATTAAGAACGCTCTCTAATAACTGCGCCATTTGAGAAGGCGTAACCAACCTATCAACGATTTCAGCGAGCTCAAATGATAGCTCTTGGCTCTCAACCAATAGTTTTTTTAACTCAAGATCAATTTCTTTATCTGGGTCTTTGTTCAACTTGGCTTGTAGAACAAGTAATTCACCTTGTTGTTTCTGATTTGACTGCGTAAGGCTCATCGACTTCACATTCTTTTCTTGTAAATCAAGATATGCAGGTTCAATCAATAAGGTAAATACAAGCATGGATAAGCCCACTAGACCACACACGAAAAGTAGCCATTTCTCTCTCAGGCTTAATGCAAGGAACTTATCGCTAAGCTGGTTCCACAGTTGCATTATTCACTCTCCCTATGAGTACTTAACTCAAACGTCACCACATCTTGCTCATTACGACCTATCTTTATCTTTTCAAAGGTGCGCCCGACTAAATTAAGTTCATTTTTAAACTGACCAATCCAGTTTGGAACAACATTAGCGTCACGAGCCAAACCGCGAAGCTCTAGGGTCTCGTGAGTCATGTAGATATGCGAAAGCGAAATATCATTTCGCCCTAATTTAGCGAAGGAATTCATAACACCAGAATACCCGACTTGCTGGGATTCATCGTATTGACCGACCGCCTTCAAAGCCTCTTTATTCGCTTGTATCTCACTAGTGAGACGAGCAACCGCAGCTACTTTCACTGGAGACGGTTTATGTTGAACCAACTTACTATTTAATTGGTTAACTTCTTGGTTAAGCTGATTCAAGTCATATTGTAAAGCTGCTAGCTCTTCATCCAAACTCGATGCTTGATACTGCATTACACAATAACTGCCAAGCAACAAGGTACACACAAGCCCCCAAACCATAACCACATTCACTAGAGTGAAATACTCTTTTTTAGGCTTAAGGTGCTCTGGGTAGAGATTAACGTTAAAAACATTCTTTTCAGCCGCGAGCGTAACTAACCATTTCTCTGAATTTTCGCGCTCACCTTCAACAAGTAAAGAAACGGTCGAACTCAATGTGCTATTTAACACGCTCTGCAATTCAGCTTCATCTTCCTCATCACAGCATATTTTTAACTGATGAAGTTGGGTGCCTTTAATTTGAGAAGAAAGGTAATCAATCGACCTTTGGAGCTCTAAAGCTAGACCATCCAACTGCAATGCACTTGATGCGGTACCAGTTAAGGGGGGGACAACACTGCGGATTGTTCTTTGGAAGCAAACCGTGTTTTCAACAAATGCACCAAGCTTAAAATGTGAGTTAGGGCTGCGTTGTAAAAGAATGAAATTAGAGAGCTCACCAGCACTGTAGCCCCAAACTTCATCTTCGGGAGCAATACCTTTAAGATCAACTTGTGCTGAATTAGTAATACTTACAAGCTTGTCCAATAGCTTTTTAGGCAAAACATACACTTGTAGCTTATTCGAGGTCGGTAGCGCTACCGCACTCGCTGTAATATCAGTCACCCTTTCAGAGATCAGATCTTTCAATAGAAAAGGCAATGCCACCGACCATTCACTCTGTGGAATGTCCGGTTTATCAATTTGATAGGTTTGGTAGTAGTTCGCACATACAATTAGCTGAAGGCTATCACTAGTAAGCGACTCACTGCTCAACAATTTTTTCAGCGCACTTTCCCAGTCACCGTTAACCACAGGGAAACTGGTGACTTGAGGTTCTGACTCAGCCGATGAAATATAAACGGTATCATTGCCCAAAAGGACAATTTGAGAACTACCGTTATTATTCGTTGGCTTTATTTTGTCTAAAATCGCTTTAAAATTCATGCTTAACTATTACTCTTACGCCATCGATTTCTTCGACCGATTTTTACAACGGATTCAGCTTTCACTGTCTTCTCCCCTTGAGTAGGCAAGGGAATTATTTGTTGTTCTTCGTCGAAATATCTCCCTTGATAACCGTTAATGCCTAACTCTATCAAGGTATTCTTTTCTTGCTTTGTCTCAACTCCGACCGCGATCACTTCAGTTGGAGAATCACCGCATGCTCCAATCAGACTTCGAACAAACAGTTGGTTTTCATGCCGTTTATCGATTTTCTTTACCAAACTTCGATGAAGCTTAATATAGTCAACCTTCAAATCCTTTATATAATGAGTGCTAACAATGGTTCGCCCAGCTTGGCCAACCACCACTTTACACCCTAACCCTCGTAACACCTTCGCCACTGGTCGCATATAATCAAGGTGAGTAATTAGATGGCCTTCTGAAAACTCAAAAGCAAGCTGAGAACGATGCTGAGCAGAGAGCTGTAACAACTCACTTCTGAACCATTTAAAATGTGATTTATTTGCAAACGGAGTGACACTCAAGTTCACCGAATAATTGACAGGCTGTGTTGATACTTTCAGCGACTTAAACAAAACCGTCAAAACCGATTGATCCATTTGAGCTTGATAACCGACTTGTTCTACCGCAGACATAAAACGAGAAGATTTCAATAGACCTTTGTCTGGATCTTGAATTCTAATAAATATTTCTTTATGCAATTCATTAACTTGACCGGAATCCGGCATAAGATAACACCGCTGAGCAAAGATTACTAAATTTTCAGGTAGTAGGGCTTTATCAAGTAATGTTCTCCAGCGAACACTGCCTCTGTCTATCTCACTTTTATTTTCTTTTGGGTAACGGCTCCAGTTATTAATGCGCTCTAACTGAGCGCTCTTTAACGCTGTTTCCGTTTCATCCATGATTTGGCTATGGCGTTCACCTTCGACATACATTGTCACGCCAATATGGCACCAGTTATCTGACTCCAAAGGCTCCGGCGGAGTCAATTTATCTAATTGCCTTAAACATTGAGCAGCCAACGTCGCAATATCCTTTGTTCCTTGATGCGGAATAAACACGGCAAAGTCTGCTTCGTAATAGCGAGAAAAAATGACATCGGGATAACGCTGAACAATATTCGACAATACTTCACCAACTTCAATAATAAATCCGTCGGTGAGCTGCTTGTCATTGGCATCTCGAACTTGTTCCCACTCGTCGATACGTATCAGTAAAACGCCTCCACGAGCGCCACTTTCATGCAGTACAGATTCAAGTTTGTTATCAAATAGTACTCGGTTGGCTGTACCAGTGAGCTTATCTAGAAAAGTATGGGTGCGGATAAAAGTATCAAAGCGACTTCGCTCTTGGCGTGCATCTTTCAACTCTTCAATCAGTACATCAAGCGCTTCACTTGCCGTATATGGCCATTCTCGCTCGTCCCCTTTTGAATGAGCCTCTACCTGCCCAGCAAGGATCATTCTCCCTCGCTCTTCCAAAATCTCTGAGCCCATTAACTGTTCTTTTAACCAACGAACACCACGGGCCAAACAAAAAAGGATCAATGCCACCGCCAAAGTAATCGACCACATAGCTTCAATCGAGTAGTTGTAACCAATATAAGGGGGGAGTGCTTTAAATTCGATTTGATAGCCTTCATTTCGATCTAAAATGAAGCTTCTTTCATAGAGACGGTTTGGATCAATTTGTGGGGAGGTATCTTTAAATCGGTAAACGATACCGGTTTTGTTTGAAAGCTTCATCTCAACGATATTGCTTGCCTGCAACATCTTCGGCATCCAACGTTGCATTGAATACGCAGCATCTGGATCTTCCATCTCTTTATCTACGACGTCAACAATGCCAACCAAATAATGATCTAAATATTCCTGTCCTATACGCTTAAAGGAGAGTGTGCCACCAATAAAAAGGATGAACATCGCACTGATCACTATCACGGTGACAAATGCGACCAATCGAGTGCTCAATTTTAGTGTCGGGGTATATCTCATGAATAACGAAATCCTTTTCAACTCACATTATACCGTATTGCTACTTATACTATAAATTGACGTTGTAAATAAAGCGTTAAGAATTGTAGGTAACAAAAAGCCGCGACGAACGCGGCTTCTTCCAATTTAATACTGCTTTTATAATATATTAAAAACAGTCCTCAAAATGGGATGTCATCATCAAAATCCATCGGCGGCTCATTATATTGAGGTTGAGCCTGCTGAGGAGCTTGTTGAGGTGCTTTCGGCTGCTGTTGAGCTGGCGCACTGTATTGTTGCTGCTGTTGTTGTGGCTGCTGTGGCTGACCCCAACTACCTTGCTGTTGGTTGTTACCCATACCACCTTGGGCAGGAGCACCGCCTTGAGCACGACCGCCAAGCATTTGCATTACACCGTTGAAGCCTTGAACAACGACTTCTGTTGTGTAGCGATCTTGACCGCTTTGATCTTGCCATTTACGCGTTTGAAGTTGACCTTCAATGTAAACTTGGGAACCTTTACGTAGGTACTCACCAGCAACTTCCGCCAGCTTGCCAAACAGAGCAACACGGTGCCATTCTGTTTTTTCGCGCTGTTCGCCAGTTGCTTTGTCACGCCATGACTCTGACGTTGCAATGGTAATGTTCGCTACTGCACCGCCATTTGGCATGTAACGAATTTCAGGGTCATTACCTAGGTTACCCACTAATATAACTTTGTTAACTCCACGGCTAGCCATGATTTGCTCCGTCTAAATTCATAGTCTCAGAAAATTTTAGCGCACAAGAATAGCATGCTTTTCTGCTGTGATAAATCGCTTCCTATTCTCACTCCACCACAAAGAATAAAAACGTAACAAATCATGATATTCAGAGCGATGTTGCTTTTTTCTCCACTTACAAACCACTCATTTACTTTGATAATTGATATTCAACGCAAGTCACTATCAAGGCGCTAGAGAAGCGAAAGCCTGCATGACAACGTGGAATCTAATCCCACTCAAACAGGACGTTTCAATGAGAAAATCAAGATACGCTCGCACTTTACACTTTCTGTGCATCGACCCAAACGATACCTATCTACATGTAAAGGAGATAGAAAAGCACTTATCTATTATTCTCTACAAAATGACACCCGACGAATTAATGTTAGTTGATAGAAAGCAGAGTAACCGGATCTTGCTCGTCGATTATAGAGAGGTACCACAACTACTGGTTATTTGTCCTAACCTGACTGTTATGTGGAAAAATCACGAAATCATTTTATTCAATGTCCCCCAGCAACTTCCAACCTCAGAGCTTCTTACCTATGGGGTACTAAAAGGACTCTTTTACAACACTGAACAAAAGGACAAGATTGCTCGTGGTCTTCAAGAAGTGATCGATGGTGACAACTGGCTACCTAGGAAGGTGACTAATCAACTTCTGTTTTATTATCGTAATATGGTCAATACCAATACGACCCCAACCAATGTTGATTTAACTATTCGTGAAATCCAAGTCATTCGCTGCCTTCAATCAGGATCATCAAATACTCAAATAGCCGATGACCTTTTCATTAGCGAATTCACGGTCAAATCCCACCTCTATCAAATATTCCGTAAGTTAGCGGTGAAAAATAGAGTCCAAGCTATTGCATGGGCAAACCAAAACTTGCTTGCATAACCACTCCGCCTCTAATCTGACAATAATTTTGAGGGAAGCTCGAGTAATCATTGGTATTGTTGCTGAAATTTCGACATAACATATGCTAGAGTTGCCCTCAGAAATATCAACAAATCAGTTGAATCAATAATTATTATAGATAAAGGGTCTTATCATGATCAAAAAGTGCCTTTTCCCGGCAGCAGGCTACGGTACACGTTTTTTACCAGCAACTAAGTCAATGCCGAAAGAAATGATGCCTGTAGTAAACAAACCTCTGATTGAATACGGTGTAGAGGAAGCTATCGAAGCCGGTATGGATGGAATGTGCATCGTTACTGGCCGTGGTAAACATTCACTGATGGATCACTTTGATAAGAACTACGAGCTAGAGCACCAAATTAGCGGTACCAATAAAGAAGACTTGCTGATCAATATTCGTGAGACGATTGAAGCAGCAAACTTTACCTACATTCGTCAACGCGAAATGAAAGGTCTAGGCCATGCTATCTTGACTGGTCGTGAACTTGTGGGTGATGAGCCTTTCGCCGTTGTGCTTGCTGATGACCTTTGTGTGAACGAGCAGCAAGGCGTTCTGGCTCAAATGGTTGCGCTATACAAGCAGTTCCGTTGCTCAATCGTTGCAGTACAAGAAGTGCCTGAAAACGAAACTCATAAATACGGTGTTATCTCGGGCGAGATGATCAAAGACGATCTTTTCCGTGTCGATGACATGGTAGAAAAGCCAGAACCAGGTACTGCACCAAGCAACCTAGCGATCATTGGCCGCTACATTCTGACTCCAGATATCTTTGAACTGATCGAGCAGACTGAACCAGGCAAAGGCGGCGAAATCCAAATCACTGATGCATTGCTAAAACAAGCAAGAGCAGGCTGTGTGTTGGCTTACAAATTTAAAGGCCAACGTTTTGATTGCGGTAGTGTTGAAGGTTATATCGAAGCAACAAACTACTGCTTTGAAAATCTATACAAAAAAGACCAAAAGCAAATCGAACTAGGTAAGCACTCGACAAAGAAAGAAGCGTGACAACGGGTTAATAATCAACGTTTAAATTGGTAGAAAGGGTGGCTCTTTGAGTCACCCTTTTTTGTTTACTGTTTTTTTATCCAGTAAAACTTTGCACAAATCTCACTCTATGTAATACTTTAGCCACTTAAAATTACATGGTCTGTTGAGATGGATAAAATAGAAATTAGAGGCGCTCGTACGCATAACCTCAAAGACATTAACCTAACCATACCCCGTGATAAGCTAACGGTTATCACTGGATTATCAGGTTCAGGAAAGTCGTCACTTGCGTTTGATACCCTCTACGCAGAAGGTCAACGTCGTTATGTTGAGTCTCTGTCGGCCTATGCTCGTCAATTTCTATCTCTCATGGAAAAGCCTGATGTCGACCACATCGAAGGTTTATCTCCAGCCATCTCGATAGAACAGAAATCAACTTCTCACAATCCTCGTTCAACGGTTGGCACCATCACTGAAGTCTATGATTACCTAAGACTGCTTTACGCGCGAGTCGGTGAACCACGCTGTCCTGATCACAATACCCCTCTTGCAGCACAAACCATCAGTCAAATGGTCGATAAAGTCTTAGAACTGCCTGCTGGTTCAAAGATGATGCTTTTGGCTCCGATAGTCAAAGAACGTAAAGGTGAGCACGTTAAAACGCTTGAGAACCTAGCGGCTCAAGGCTTTATCCGTGCCCGTATTGATGGCGAGACCTGTGATTTGTCCGATCCACCAACATTGGAACTGCACAAGAAGCACACCATTGAAGTTGTCGTTGATCGCTTTAAGGTTCGCCCAGATCTTCAACAGCGTTTAGCTGAATCGTTTGAGACAACATTAGAGCTCTCTGGCGGTATCGCTGTAGTCGGTTGGATGGATGATAAAGAACAAGAAGAGATCGTGTTCTCGGCTAATTTTGCTTGTCCAAAGTGTGGCTACAGCATGCAAGAACTTGAGCCTCGCCTATTCTCATTCAACAATCCTGCTGGTGCATGTGGTACGTGTGATGGACTTGGTGTTCAACAATATTTTGACCCAACTCGAGTAATTTTAGATGAGAACCTAAGCATTGCAGAAGGTGCGATAAAAGGCTGGGATCAGAAAAATTATTACTATTTCCAAATGCTGACATCGCTATCAGACCATTATGGTTTTGACCTTTATGCTCCGTTCAACTCTTTACCAAAGAAAACTCAAGAGATCATCCTCAAGGGCTCTGGTAGAACTGAAGTTGAATTCAAATACATCAATGATCGTGGTGATATCCGAGTCAAGCGTCACCCCTTTGAAGGTATTTTAAATACGCTGGAACGCCGTTACCGCGACACTGAATCTAGCGCGGTGCGTGAAGATCTTGCCAAGTACATATCAACGAAATCATGCTCTAGCTGTGATGGTACACGCTTAAGATTAGAAGCTCGAAATGTCTTTATTGGCGATACCACACTGCCAGAAATCGTTCAGCTCAGTATTGCTGACGCACTACAATTTTTCCAAGAGTTGAAGTTAGACGGCCAGCGTGGACAAATTGCTGATAAAGTGATGAAAGAGATCAATGATCGTCTGCATTTTTTGGTGAACGTTGGTTTGAATTACCTGAACCTATCACGCAGTGCAGAAACACTGTCAGGTGGTGAAGCGCAAAGAATTCGTCTAGCAAGTCAAATTGGAGCCGGTTTAGTGGGTGTTATGTATGTGCTGGATGAACCATCGATTGGCCTCCACCAGCGTGATAATGAACGTCTACTACAAACTCTGGTTCACCTAAGAGACTTAGGAAATACCGTACTTGTTGTTGAGCATGACGAAGATGCGATTCGTTGCGCTGACCATGTTATCGATATAGGTCCAGGCGCAGGTGTTCATGGTGGTCACGTGGTGGCAGAAGGTACCATGCAAGACATCATCGAAAATCCGAACTCTTTAACAGGGCAATACCTGAGCGGCGCCAAAGAAATTGCGGTACCAAAACAAAGAACGCCTATCAACAAGAAAAAGGTCGTCGAGATCGTTGGCGCGAAAGGAAACAACCTAAAGAATGTCACTGCGACAATCCCTGTAGGCTTGTTCAGCTGTATTACGGGGGTATCGGGGTCAGGAAAATCAACACTAATCAATGACACCTTCTTTAAAGTTGCTCACACTCAATTAAACGGTGCAACCACTGCGGTTCCGGCACAGCACAAAAAGATAAAAGGCTTAGAGCATTTCGACAAAGTGATCGATATTGATCAAAGCCCTATCGGTCGCACCCCTAGATCAAACCCTGCAACCTACACTGGTATTTTCACGCCAATTCGTGAGTTATTTGCAGGTACCCAAGAATCACGATCTCGTGGCTACAAGCCAGGTCGATTCAGTTTTAACGTTCGTGGTGGTCGCTGTGAAGCGTGTCAGGGAGACGGTGTCATCAAAGTAGAGATGCATTTCTTGCCAGATGTGTATGTACCGTGCGATGTGTGTAAAGGTAAGCGTTATAACCGTGAAACGCTAGAGGTCCGCTACAAGGGGAAAACCATTGACGAAGTTCTAGAGATGACTGTCGAAGATGCTCGAGAATACTTCAACCCTGTTCCTGTTATTGCTCGTAAGCTGCAAACATTGATGGATGTTGGCCTTTCCTACATTCGCCTCGGACAAGCAGCAACAACCTTGTCTGGCGGTGAAGCACAACGTGTTAAGTTAGCAAGAGAGTTATCTAAGCGAGACACGGGGAAAACCTTATACATTCTCGATGAGCCAACAACAGGCCTACATTTCCACGATATCCAGCAACTGTTAACGGTACTGCATAGATTACGGGATCACGGTAATACGGTTGTCGTGATTGAGCATAACCTAGACGTCGTCAAAACAGCGGACTGGATCCTAGATCTTGGCCCTGAAGGTGGTCAAGGAGGCGGTGAAATTGTTGCAGAAGGTACACCTGAAGATGTGGCGTTAGTCGAAGGTTCGCACACTGCTCGCTTCCTTAAGCCTATGTTAAATTTGAAGTAGGTGTAAAATAGCTCCCTGCGAGCAGACAGAAAAATGTTAAAGTAACAGGGCTTTTTTCAGAAGGAACAAGCTCTGTTTTTATAAGGTTAGGGATTTATGGCAACAATACATACTAGCGGTACCCAGCTAGAAAATCAGAGAACTCAGCTTCCGCTTAACAAGGCATTCCTTGCCTCTTTAGCTGTTATATTCTTATTAGCCATGCACTTTTTCATGCCCAATCCTGGAGGCTCAGGCCTCGCTTTATCCTTTAATCCAACCACTTGGTTAGCTCTTAGCTTTACGTTGGCGATTGGCTTCTACCAGCTTGCCACTAACCGAGCACTCAAATATTCAAAGTTAACCGTTGGCTTGCTAATAAGCTGCGTGATACTGACGTTGCCCATTATTTACAGCAACGCCTCTCCTCAAGCCGCATCAGGCCGACTACTGGGATTGTGGGCGGGCTTCGCTTTATTCGTGGTGCTTCAGCAATTTAAATTCAGTAACAAACACAAACAACGCATGTTGTGGTTCATTGTTCTTGCTGTCGTCCTACAAGCACTTTTTGGCTATGTGCAATATTTCTTACTGGAACCTGGCAACCTATTTGGTTATAACACTGCGGCCAATAGACCTTATGGGATATTTCAACAACCGAATGTTATGGCCAGCTTTTTAGCTACCGGTTTTGTGCTTTCAGCTTATCTTTTAGCGAGACAGCCTGCTAAATATAATCGCAAAATTAGCGAGTCATTCTTACTATACCTGACACCAACCTTAACCGTACCTTTGCTGATCATCATTGCATCACGTACAGGATGGTTGGCTGCCGTAATCGGGTTTGTCTGCATTCTGCCTTACCTTTACAAGTTCTCGACCAAGAAGCGCTTCTACGGATGGTGTGTATCAGTGGTAGTCGGTATCGTCGTCGCTTTTTCGGTGATCAGCCTCAGTACAACTGATAGCCTCGCAAGCAAAAGGGCTAACTTAGAAAGCCCACGAGCTTATACCTTTCCGCAAGCGCTCGATATGATGATCGAAAAGCCATTTACAGGGTATGGCTACGGAAAATTCGAATCCGAGTACACGCTATACACAGCTCGCCAGCATCAACTCAACCCAAATTATCATCCCGGCCTTCCTTCAATGGATCACCCACACAATGAGTTCCTGTTTTGGGGGGTTGAGGGCGGAATAGTACCAATCATCGGGATCTTGATTGCTGCGGTGTTGGTGATGTCACGCATAGCTAACTCAGCGAAAGGAACACGTCTAGCACTACTTGCGCTGTTCATACCAATACTCTTACATTCTCAGCTTGAGTATCCTTTTTACCACTCGGCGATTCACTGGATAACCTTTATCATTTTGATTTACTGGGTCGATCAACGGACTTCTCGCCACTATCAGCAGCCGTTTAGTATCGTCAGTAAAACCCTATTCAGAGTGTCGAGCTTAGTCGTTCCTATCTTGGTGAGTTTTTACATGCTGAGTGCCTTACACACCAATTATGTACTCACTAAATTTGAAATGTCTAAGCCGAAAAACCCGGACATTCTTAAGCAGGTAACGAACCCCGTAGTATGGAAAGATCGCTATGATTGGGACGTGTACAGTACCTATCTAAATATCGGCCTCTACAAAGCCGATCCTAGCCTGATCCAGCCTTATATAGATTGGTCGTTAGAGATCATAAAGAGTAAGCCAAGGCCTGCTTTCTACAGCAACCTGATTCTCGCGTATCAAGGATTAGGTGATCACAGCAAGGCAGAACAAATTCGCAGTGAAGCGAGCTTCTTGTTCCCAAATCGAGACTTTTCCAAGATTCAGTATAAAAGAGTATCACAAGAAGATAACCTGTCGTCTGCTGAGTGATGTTTAGATCTCGGAACTAAAGCACCATTTCTGACCTTTCGGTTAGGCACAAAAAAGCGCACGATCTCTCGTGCGCTTTTCTTTTGAACTTCAGCTTATAGCTACTATTTTAGAACGTCTTGCAACGCTTTTAAGCATAAGGCTACATTCTCTTTTCGAGCGCCATAACCCATTAAACCAATACGCCAAGCCTTCCCAGCTAAAGAGCCAAGGCCTGCACCGATTTCAAGATTATATTCTTCTAACAGCTGCGTTCTTATTTTGGCTTCATCAATCCCTTCAGGGAAGTAAAGCGCATTCAATTGAGGTAGGCGACTCTCTTCATCAACCACAAACTTTAATCCTAGTGCTTCTACGCCTTCTTTAAGCTCTTGGTGCATCGCATGGTGACGTGACCACGCATTATCCAGGCCTTCATTTTTCAATAAAACCAACGACTCATGCAGAGCATATAGGCTGTTCACAGGCGCAGTGTGGTGATAGCTACGCTTACCTTCTCCACTCCAATAACCTAATACCAAGCTCTGATCCAAGAACCAGCTTTGTACGGGAGCTTGACGTGCTTTCATTTTATCGACAGCACGTTGAGAGAACGTCACGGGAGATAAACCAGGTACACAAGACAGACACTTCTGACTGCCTGAATAAACCGCATCGAGTTGCCATTCATCAACCAACAATGGCACACCACCTAATGATGTCACCGCATCCACAATCGACAATGCATCAAACTGGCGAGCGACTGCGGAAATAGCTTGAGCATCCGATAACGCGCCAGTAGACGTCTCGGCATGCACAAATGCGACAGCAACAGCATCGGGGTTTTCAGCCAATGCCTTTTCTACCTTTTCAACTGAAACGGGCTTACCCCACTCGTCATCAACAAGGATCGCTTCACCACCGCAGCGAACAACATTCTCGCGCATACGCTCACCAAAAACACCGTTACGACAAACAATGACCTTTTCACCAGGCTCAATCAAATTAACAAAACAGGTTTCCATGCCCGCACTGCCTGGAGCAGAAACAGCAATCGTAAATTCATTCTCTGTTTGGAATGCATACTTAAGAAGTTGTTTAAGCTCATCCATCATCGCAATAAATAGCGGGTCGAGGTGACCAATGGTTGGACGGCTTAAGGCCTGTAAAACTTGAGGAGAAATGTCTGAAGGCCCCGGCCCCATTAACGTTCGGTGTGGCGGATAAAAACTATCGATAGCAGCAGTGAGTGTTAAATTAGACATGTATATCCCTTACGTTAATGTTGTGAACAGTCCACCCTAAAGCAAATTGATTACCTCAGCAATTAGCCATAAGTATTGAGGTCAAACCAGTGTCACATAATTGTTAAAATTATTTTTCAATTATCTCACGTTACGGATTGACATTATTTGCGCAAACACGTTCAATGAAATGGCTATCTAGCAGAAGAGGAGCACTGCCCAGGCAGGTGTTTTGTGGAACCGCATTTCCAATACAAAACATTCATGGGGAGCAGTGCCGAGATAATAAAAGGATGCAGGACCTTTATTATCGGTTGAGCGGGCTGAATCCCGTTAACTGTCGCCATTTCTATATGGTGAAGAGCTTCTGAGGTTACTATTCTAATAATTCCTCTCTTTTTTGCTCTAAAACTCTCTTCGAAAAACATCGGACGTTGGATTACCCAACAGTAATTTTATTTTAGGAAATCGTGGGAGATATATCGTGAGTGCATCTAATGTAGCTGGTTCTTTTAATGTCGCTAAGTTTGGTGGAACAAGTGTTGCCAACTTTGAAGCAATGAGCCGTTGTGCTGCCATTATTGAAAACAACTCAAATACGAAACTGGTCGTGAGTAGCGCATGCTCTGGCGTGACTAACCTGCTTGTTGAACTCGCGAATGGTGTTCAAGATAAAACTCGTCGCCAAGAACTAGTGACACAGTTAACCGACATTCATAATACGATTCTTGCTCAGCTAGCTGACCCAATTAGCATTGAAAAAGATATGCACTGTATTCTGGATGATATTGCGAGCGCTGCAGAAGCCGCATCATTCCAAGCCAGTACCAAACTCACCGATCACCTAGTGGCATGTGGCGAACTGATGTCGACACATATCCTCGCTCAAATCATTCGCGAACGTGGTACACCAGCGGCTCGTTTTGATATCAGAGAAGTGATGCGCACCAATGATGATTTCGGTAAAGCAGAACCACAACTGGAAGATATTGCAGCCCTTGCACAGCAGAAACTGATTCCACTTTGCGAAGAACAAGTTGTCGTTACCCAAGGTTTTATCGGTGCCGACAGCGAAGGTAACACCACAACGTTAGGTCGTGGCGGCAGTGATTACTCAGCTGCACTGATTGCGGAGTCGGTACAAGCGATTGGCTTAGAAATTTGGACTGATGTTCCAGGCATCTACACCACAGATCCACGCATCGCATCGAAAGCATCTCCTATCCCAGAGATCAGCTTCAGTGAGGCATCTGAGATGGCAAACTTTGGCGCGAAAATATTACACCCTTCAACTCTGGTTCCTGCACTACGCCATCAAATCCCTGTTTTTGTCGGCTCATCAAAAGCACCAGAGCTTGGTGGAACATGGATTCGTCAACAAGTTGAAAGCTCTCCTCTGTTCAGAGCGCTTGCCCTACGCTGCAACCAAACCATGGTTACGCTACGCAGCGCTAACATGTTCCATGCCTATGGTTTTTTGGCAAAGGTATTCGAGATCCTGGCTAAACATAAGATCTCAGTCGATCTTATCACTACCTCAGAGATCAGTGTCTCACTTACTCTCGATCAAACCGATACCTCTGGTGGTGCTCCTGAGTTACCTGAAGCCGCTCGCCTTGAGCTTGAAGAGTTGTGTTCCGTAGATATTGAGCACGACCTATGCCTTGTTGCTCTTATTGGTAACAACATGAGCGAAAGCAAAGGCTATGCAAAGCAGGTATTCGGCACTCTAGAAGATTTCAACCTACGTATGATTTGTTACGGAGCAAGCCCACACAACCTATGCTTCTTGCTAGATGAATCTGTGTCTAAGTTGGCGATTCAAAAACTTCATCAAGAGTTATTTGAGTAGGTAGTCCGTTTATCATCGACAGATAAATAACTAAATTACAGATACAAAAAGGGTTGCTATTAAGCAACCCTTTCTCTTTTTTACATTGCGAAGCAAAGCTCGTTATAGATTCAAACTAGTTAATGTTTGGGCCTAACCACTTCTCAGCTTCCAACATATCCCAACCTTTACGGTCGGCATAGCTATCCACTTGATCCTGTTGAATCTGTGCAATCGCAAAGTATCGGGCATCAGGATGTGAAAAGTACATACCAGACACTGAAGCACCAGGCCACATCGCGTAGCTCGTTGTTAGTGACATGTCGATCGCTTTTTCAACGTCCATCAACTCCCACAACGTTCCTTTTTCTGTATGTTCTGGGCAAGCAGGGTAACCTGGAGCTGGACGAATACCTTGGTACTTCTCACGAATCAAATCGTCGTTAGACAAGTCCTCATCTGGCGAGTAACCCCAAATATCCTTTCTCACTTCTTTATGCAGATACTCCGCGAACGCTTCAGCCAATCGGTCAGCAACCGCTTGAATCATGATGGCATTGTAATCATCGCCATTGGCTTTGTATTCATCAGCCAATTCACGTTCACCAATCCCCCCCGTTACGGCAAAACCGCCAATCCAGTCCGCTTTCCCGCTTTCTTTTGGAGCGATGTAATCAGACAAACAGTAGTTAAAACCTTTTGGCTTCTCGGTTTGTTGACGAAGGTTGTGTAAAACCTTTAACACTTCAGTACGAGATTCATCGGTATACACTTCGATATCATCGCCAACGCTGTTAGCAGGGAACATCGCACACATCCCACGAGCTCCAAGTAATTTCTCTTTCTGTACTCGATCCAATAAATCGTTGGCATCTTTGAATAAGCGTTTCGCTTCCTCGCCCACTTCTTCATGACTAAGAATTGCAGGGTATTTACCGACCAATGACCATGTCATAAAGAATGGAGTCCAGTCGATGTACTGACGCAAAGTTGCCACATCAAAATCATTAAAGATGTGAACTCCCGGTTTAGCGGGTGCCGGTGGCGTGTAAGCATCCCAATCGATAGCTACTTTATTAGCACGTGCTCTTTCAAGAGTGACCGGTTTAGTACGAGGCTTCTTACGATTATGCTGATCGCGAACGCGATCGTAATCAATATTCAACTTCTCAACAAATGCAGGTTTCAATTCGTTAGATAGCAACGAAGTACACACACCCACCGCACGTGAAGCATTGTTTACGTAGACCACAGGCTCAGAGTAGTTCCGTTCAATCTTAACGGCTGTATGCGCTTTAGATGTGGTTGCTCCACCGATGAGAAGAGGCAGTTTAAAGCCTTGTCTTTCCATTTCTTTCGCAACATGCACCATCTCATCCAGGGAAGGAGTGATCAAACCCGAAAGGCCAATGATATCGACGTTTTCTTCCTTAGCGACCTTAAGGATTTTTTCACATGAAACCATCACGCCTAAATCGATAATTTCGTAGTTATTACACTGCAAGACAACGCCCACAATATTTTTTCCAATATCGTGAACATCTCCTTTTACGGTCGCAAGTAAGATTTTTCCGTTAGTTGCACCTACGTCTTTGGTTGCATTGATAAATGGCTCTAGATGGGCTACCGCTTGCTTCATAACACGTGCAGATTTCACCACTTGAGGAAGGAACATCTTACCTTCACCAAAGAGGTCACCAACCACATTCATACCATCCATTAATGGGCCTTCTATCACCTCGATAGGGCGAGAGGCATTAACACGAGCTTCTTCGGTATCTTCAACAATAAAGTCGGTAATACCTTTCACTAAGGAATGCTCTAAGCGTTTTTCTACTGGCCAGGTACGCCACTCTAAAGCAGATTTATCTTCAACTTTTCCAACTGCACGCTCTAGATATTCAGTTGCGATATCTAGCAAGCGCTCAGTGGAATCATCTCGGCGGTTTAGAACCACATCTTCAACGGCTTCACGTAAATCCTCAGGGACATTATCGTAAATCTCTAATTGCCCAGCATTTACGATGCCCATATCCATACCGTTTTTAAAGCAGTGGTATAGGAATACTGCGTGGATAGCCTCACGAACGTAGTTATTACCTCGGAATGAGAACGAAACATTCGATACACCACCAGAAATCATCGCATGAGGTAAGTCTCGTTTGATGTCCCCTACAGCTTCAATGAAATCGACCGCATAGTTGTTATGCTCATCAATACCTGTCGCCACAGCAAAAATGTTCGGGTCAAAAATAATATCTTCAGGTGGGAAGCCCACTTCATCAACCAGAATATTGTAGGCATTAGTGCAAATCTCAACCTTACGCTCTCGAGTATCAGCTTGGCCAACTTCATCGAACGCCATCACGATAACGGCAGCACCATATCGGCGAACCAGTTTCGCTTGTTCGACAAACTTCTCTTTCCCTTCCTTCAATGAGATCGAGTTAACGATGCCTTTACCCTGAATACATTTCAGACCCGCTTCAATAACTTCCCATTTTGAAGAGTCGACCATGACTGGCACTTTCGAGATCTCAGGCTCAGACGCACATAGATTAAGGAATTTAACCATACACGCCTCAGCGTCTAGCATCCCTTCATCCATGTTGATATCGATAATTTGAGCGCCATTCTCAACTTGCTCTCGAGCCACACTCAAAGCTTCATCATATAGCTCTTCTTTGATAAGGCGCTTAAAGCGAGCAGAGCCCGTAACGTTAGTTCGCTCACCCACGTTAACAAACAGAGATTCCTTGGATATCGTCAATGGCTCTAAACCAGAGAGACGACAAGAGACGGGTAAATCTGGTAATTGGCGCGGTGTTACACCTTCAACAGCTTCTGCCATTTGGCGTATATGTTCTGGCGTCGTACCACAACAACCACCAATTAAGTTCAAGAAACCACTTTCAGCCCATTCCTTGACGTGTTCAGCCATATCTTCGGGAGAAAGGTCATACTCACCAAATGCGTTAGGTAAACCCGCATTAGGGTGTGCAGAAACATGACATTCGGAGATACGAGACATCTCACCGACATATTCGCGCAATTCATCTGGACCTAATGCACAGTTCAATCCAAATGAGATAGGTTTTACATGACGAAGGGCATTATAGAATGCTTCTGTTGTTTGTCCGGAAAGCGTCCGACCAGATGCATCTGTGATAGTACCGGAGATCATAACCGGTAAAATGATACCTACTTCTTCAAAGACAGATTCAACCGCAAAAGCACACGCTTTCGCGTTTAACGTATCGAAGATAGTTTCAATAAGAATTAAGTCTGAACCGCCCTTGATAAGCGCACGAGTCGATTCAGAGTAAGCCTCAACAAGTTCATCAAAGCTAACATTACGATAGCCCGGATCATTAACATCTGGAGAGAGAGAACAAGTTCGGTTAGTTGGACCTAACACACCCGCCACGAAACGGGGTTTATCAGGAGTCTTCACTGTCCATTCATCTGCCGCTTCACGAGCCAACTTAGCAGCAGCATAGTTAATTTCTTCGCTAAGACTTTCCATATCATAGTCGGCCATAGCGATGGTTGTAGCGTTAAAGGTATTGGTCTCGAGGATATCAGCACCGGCTTCCAAATACTCCATATGGATATCTTTGATAAGCTTAGGCTGCGTAAGTACCAAAAGGTCATTGTTACCTTTTAAGTCACTATGCCAATCAGCAAATCGCTCACCGCGATAGTCTTGCTCTTCCAATTTATAATCCTGAATCATGGTACCCATACCACCATCGATCAGTAAAATTCGTTGCTTCAACAGAGCCTCAATCTTTTGCCTTACATTACTTCCCACGATACAACCTCATTCCTTTAATTATCTCTCCATCCTACCACACATTCAAAAGGAGTCTAGACGTCTAAAATATGAAGTAAATGACCAAGTCATGACAAAAAAATGTTTGCTATTTGAGCATGAGAGAACGAGAATTAATATTCATATTTTGTTACATATTGAGTTCCCAATGTCGGTCTATTACACCTTATGCTTCTTGTCCGCTGCTGCCATGCTTATTGCTTTCGTTAATACCAAAATTGGTAAAATGCAGACAACCATCGCCATCACAGCTGGTTCAATGATGCTATCTCTATTGATTATCATTGCGGGACAAAACAATTGGTTCCAATTGGCTGACATCGCCTCAGAAACCGTTGCCAGTATCAATTTTGAAGACTTCCTCCTGAAAGGAATACTGGGATTCTTACTCTTTGCAGGTGGTTTGGGGATTAAGTTACCTAATCTAAAAGATCAGAAATGGGAAATAACGGTACTCGCTCTTGGTGCTACACTATTTTCGACATTCTTTATTGGCTTTGTACTTTATGGATTCTGTCAATTTATCGGTATTCAATTTGACCTAATTTATTGCTTACTGTTTGGTTCTCTAATATCTCCAACCGATCCAATAGCTGTATTAGCAATAGTGAAGAAGCTCGATGCTCCCAGACGAATCTCTACTCAAATAGAGGGAGAATCTCTATTCAACGATGGTTTTGGCCTAGTCATCTTCGTAACCCTATTTACCATTGCGTTCGGCACAGAAGCACCGACTGTAGGTAGCGTGACCATGTTATTCGTCCAAGAGGCTATTGGCGGTATCGTATACGGATTTGTTTTA
The DNA here is from genome assembly GCF_041439605.1 of Vibrio sp. 1F169. Classification (NCBI taxonomy): domain Bacteria; kingdom Pseudomonadati; phylum Pseudomonadota; class Gammaproteobacteria; order Vibrionales; family Vibrionaceae; genus Vibrio; species Vibrio sp. 1F169. Next base: position 125,487 of record NZ_JBGOOI010000009.1, read on the forward strand.
GGTTTGATATTCCACTATCTAATCAGCAACACCGATGACCACTCGATGGAGTTGCTATTAACCATCGGTATTCCTACAGCTGGTTATGCTTTTGCAGAGGTTCTGCATGTATCTGGACCATTAGCAATGGTGGTATCTGGTATCATGATAGGCAACTGGACACGCTTCATCGGATTTTCTAAGGAAAGTGAGGATCACCTAGACCATTTCTGGGAATTAATAGATGAGTTCTTAAATGGCGTACTATTCTTGTTGATTGGTATGTCTATGCTGCTATTCAAGTTCCACCAAGAAGATTGGATTTTGATGGCGTTCGCAGTTCCTCTAGTATTGAGTGCTCGCTACCTAAGTGTTTTCTTGTCTTATATTGGATTTAAACGCTTTAGAACTTACAACCCGTGGTCAACTAAGATTCTAACTTGGGGTGGTTTACGCGGAGGCTTAGCTCTAGCCATGGCACTTTCAATCCCTTCAGGTATCTGGGTGATTGAAGACAAGGCAATAGATGTTAAAGAGATAATCCTCGTTATGACCTATGCTGTTGTTGTATTCTCTATTCTGGCTCAAGGATCAACAATCACTCCAATGATAGAAAAAGCGAAACAAGCTGAGAAAGAATTGGATTAACACCGAAAAATATAAACGAAGGTCGCTTAGTATAAGCGGCCTTTTTTGTACCTGTGTCCATCAACAAGCACGCCTCTCTAGCCTACAAGTTGCTCCCTATCTCTGACCACTACTTTAGTCATGATTGCTATCTGCAATCACGACTCTTTGTCGTACCTAACTCTTCCAAACAGGCCAACAAGCAACCACCAGTTTGAGTGCATTCGAGCGAAGATAAACACAAAGTATTTACGGAAATAAATTAAGTAAAGATACATGGCCTTCTTTTCAAGTGAAGTATTGAAAGCATAATAAAGTGTAGAAAGAGAACCACGATCGAAGAGGAATTGTAATTAGAGTAAAGCTTCGCACACCAATGTTCTAGAACCGAAACTTCTCTATAGAACATCTGATGCAGTAGCAAGAAGGGTCTAGTCTTTCTACCGGGGCGTGCAGTCTAGATCCTTAAATATGCCAGAGGAGGACTGAGTCGGCACTCCGGAGATTCAACCAAACTGGTAAGTTAGGAGGACGCCTAGTTCTCCCAACATTGCTTCGAAGAAGCAACAGACGTAAAAAAACCTAGCATTTCTGCTGAGGCTTTGTATGTGGCAGGAGTAGAGGTTTAGACTCCCAACACGCGCTATTTTGGCAAGCCGGAGAATCCGCTGCTTTGCTAATGGCGTATAATTAGCTTCAGAAAGCAAAAAGGCCCTAGCATTTCTGCTAGAGCCTTAAATATGGCAGGGGTGGAGAGATTCGAACTCCCAACACGCGGATTTGGAATCCGCTGCTCTGCCAATTGGAGCTACACCCCTATTTCAGTTTTAAAGAGCTGAACCTCTGAATAAGTGGCGGAGTGGACGGGACTCGAACCCGCGACCCCCGGCGTGACAGGCCG